>CAYJLQ010000111.1:0-5025 GCA_964370725.1 uncultured Treponemataceae bacterium | reverse complement strand
CTATGAAAACATTTGGCTTTATAGGACTTGGCCTTATGGGTGGCTCGTATGCAAAGGCTATTAGGAATTGCGCAATAGCCGCACGAGCCTTTATTGATGGAGGAATAAAACTCTATGCATGCGATAGAGATGAAAAAACACTGCAAATGGCAAAAAATGATGGAGTGATTGATGAAGGATTTTTACCAAATAATGTTGCTGAAATGCTTTCATCATGCGATGTTGTCTTTATCTGTCTATATCCAAAGCTTGTTTTAGATTTTTTAATAGAGCACCAAGATAATTTTAAATCTGGATCAATTGTAACAGATATTGCAGGTACGAAAACAGCACTTGTTGATGGTCTTTCAGATTTTAAGAGAACAGATGTAGACTTTATACCGGCTCATCCAATGGCAGGAAGTGAAAAAGAAGGCTACTGCCATTCCTCTGCAGATATTTTCAAAGGACGAAATTATATCATCGTTCCAACCACTACATCAAAAACAAGTAACATTACTTTCTTAAAAAATATTGCTTATGCTATTGGTTTTAAAAATGTTATAGAAACAACGGCGAAAGAACATGACCATAAAATTGCTTTCACATCTCAGCTATGCCATATAATAGCATCAGCCCTTGTTGATTCTGCTGAAGACACATCAATTACAGCATTTGGTGGCGGGAGCTATGAGGACTTAACACGCATTGCAATGATTAATTCATCTTTATGGACAGAGCTTTTTATTGAAAACAAAGACGAACTTTTAGATCATATAGAAAAGTTTGAACAATCACTGTCAGAGTTTAAAAAGCTTGTCAAAACCTCTAGTAATATAGAAATGGAAACAAGTTTACAACGTGTTAGAGAAAAGCGAATTGAAATGAGTACAAAATAAAAGCGAAGAAAAAGTTTCTTCGCTTATTATAAATATGCTACATAGACTTTAACACTGTAAGATAATCATCAAAAGGTGCAGGAACAGCATAGAAAAAGCCTTGAATAAAATCGCTTTTACAGCTTTTGAAAAAATCGGCTTGTTCTTGTGTTTCTACACCTTCAATAACAACCTTCCGCCCAGTATGCTTTATTGCTTTTAAGAAAAGCCTAAAAAATTCTTCATAACTATCTTTTCCTGTAGCTAAATGCACTAAGCTTCTGTCTATCTTAATGAGATCTACAGGTAGATGTAAAATGATGCTAATATTAGAGTAATCTACACCAAAATCATCAACTTCAAACATAAAACCTTTTTCTTGCATTTCTCTCATAATACCAATAATTAACCCAGAGTCTCCTATCAAAGTTCGCTCTGTAATTTCTATTTTAATTTGAGATGGCGAAATATCATATTGGTCAAGAATCCTCATAATTTTGTTAACAATGTCTGGTTCTAAAAATTGAGCATAAGGGAAATTTATAGAAACAAAATGCTTACCCGAAACTTCACTTTCAGCATTCATACAACGTCGCAAATCTTTACAAACTTTTTCTATAACAATATATGTCATGCTTACAATCAAGCCAGTTTCCTCAGCCAAAGGAATAAATTCATCGGGATACACTGATCCCAATGACCCCTTCATTCTTATTAAGGCTTCAGACCCAACAAATTTATTTTCTTCTGTAGAATAAATAGCCTGATAATACATTTCAAAACCATCATTTTCAACGGCATGCTTTATTCTATCAATAACACTATTTCTGCGGCTCATCTTGTCACAAATAGTTAAGTCATGCATATAGTTTGTGCTAAGCTTTCCATGTTTTAAGGATGAAACAGAATAATCAAGAGCGGATATAAGAGAACGCACTCCCCTGCCAAAGTCTGGAAAATCTACACGCGCATACACAACATTTATGTTCATCGAAATTTTATTTTCATCGCAATAAAAAGGTTTATCAAATCTAAGCGATGCGGTATACAATAAATTATCTAGATCATTTACAGGCCTATCGATCATAATGGCAAACTCATCTCCACCATAGCGATATACTTGAAATGGCGCAAAAGAAGCTCTAAGATATTTTGCAACTTCTTCTAAAAGCTCATTTCCTCCAGATAATCCATAGCGCTCATTAATACCTTTTAAGTTACGTAAGCTATATAACACAAGTGAAAACTCGTACGAAGTATGTCTATGCATACTAGGAATTTTACCAAAATACAAGTTCATACGCTTATTAACATTGTAGGTGAGTCTTTCCCTATTATATAAACCAGTTAAATTATCCTTGGACTTAGTTACATTTTGCACATATAGATACATAACAAGAACTCCCGCTACATTTGCAAGCCCTGCGAGGATTAGATCCGGATATATTAGTTGTAGAGAAGAAATTGCACCCATAACTAAAACATTTAGGCAAATTATAAATCCAATTCCCCTATTAGTTTCTTTTCTATTTTTTACCGCAAGAACAAAAATTAAAATAACGTAAAAAAACGCCACTGGGTATGGCAACTGATATAGTAGTGCTCGCTCATATCCAAACTCTTTTGTAATAGTAAAAACATTGCCAAGCACTAGGTTTGACAATATAATACAAACATACACAACATAGGGAAGAATTAATAACAAACGAGATGCAGACCAATTAGCTTTTGAATTTTTTGTCCGTTTTAAAGAGCGCACATACAACATTCCCATAAATAAAGCTAAGGGCAATGTAATAAAATACATCGTCATAGCAAACTTCATGAGCCACACAGGAAAATGAGTATAGTTCAGAGTCATATAAGTTGATGTGATTGTGAAGATAACTATAAAAAAGATTGCACAAACTATGCCTTTAAAAAATCTATTACGCCTGGAATCAAGCTCTTTTTCATAAAAGAGGTTAATAATTAGAATTACGATAATAACAAAAGATGCAATTTCCGCAGCAAAGTTGTACTCTATCAAATAGCCTCCAAAGTTTTGATTTACTTTCTAATAAAATCTTTACTATAGTCTACTTGTTTTTCAATAAAAAGTCTATAAAATTATCAATTTTTAATGGTTTTGCATAATAAAAACCTTGTATATACTCGCATTCACACCTTTCAAAAAAATCTACTTGTTCTTTTCTTTCTGCACCTTCAACAATAAGAATTCTGTTTTTTTGCTTCAAGGCTTGTATAAAAAGTTCTAAAAAAGCTTCATTGCTTTTTTCTGCCCCTGCAGACAACACTAAGCTTCTATCAATTTTTATTATATCAACAGGTAAATTAAGCACCATGCTCATATTAGAATAATCGACACCAAAATCGTCTAATTCAAATATGAAACCTTGTGCTTGCATCTGCGCCATCAATTGTCCTACCAATCCTGCCTCATCTATTAAAGCTCGTTCGGTAATCTCAATTTTTATCCACTTAGGGGAAATAGAATATGAGTTTAATATATCCATAACCTTTTTAACCATGTTATGTTCTAAAAATTGCGTATACGGAAAGTTTATTGATATAGAATTGAGATCTACATCATTTCCATGCGTATCAATTATGTGGCGTAAATCTATGCACACCTTTTCAATTACTATATAGGTAATAGCTACTATTAACCCGGTTTCTTCTGCTAAAGGAATAAACTCACTAGGGTAAATTGGATCCTTTTCGTTGTTTTTTATTCTAATTAAAGCTTCTGCGCCTGTAAATGTCTTAGTTTTTGTTGAATGAATTGGTTGGTAATAAACCTCAAAACCATCATTTTTTACCGCATCCTTTATCCGTTCGATAATTTTATTACGCCGACTCATACTATTAAAAATTGAAATGTCATACATATAGTTTGACTTTGCGATTCTATTTTTAAGTGATGCGATTGAATAGTCTACAGCTGTTATTAGAGTTCGCACATCTTTACCAAAATCTGGAAAATCAACACGTGCATATACAATGCTCAATGTGATATCCGTTTTTTCTTCATCGGTCGTAAACGGCTGTTCAAATCGTTTGGCAACCGAAAGAATGCGTGAGTCCAAAGACTCTTCATATGAATCTATTAACACTGCAAACTCATCACCATTATACCTAAACACATGATATGGTAAAAACGATTTTTTAAGGTATTTTCCAACATTTTCTAATAGTCCATTTCCGTTTCGCAAACCGAAACGCTCATTAACCCCTTTCATATTGCGCAAACTAAACACTATTAAAGAAAAGGTTTTGTCGTGTGCGTGCTTGTGTAAAAAATTCGTGGTCTTAGTATGCTTAGTTAGCTCAAAAGTTAATCTATCTCTATTATATAAACCAGTTAACTGATCTATGGTTTTTGTAACATTTTGCACATAGAGATATACAAGTAATAAGCCCGTTACGTTTGCAAATCCTGAAAGTAGTATATTTGAATACACAAACTGTACAAGCGTTATGGCCCCAACGACAACCATGTTAAGGCATAATACAAACCAGATTCCTCTATTCGTTTCTTTTCTATTTTTTATTGCAACTAGAAAAATTCCTAAAAAATAGAAAAAGGCAACTGGATAAGGTAATTGATAAAGAAGCCCTCGAACATAACCTTGTTCAAATGTAATAGTAAAAAAATTATTAAACCAATAATTTGATATAACTAAACAAAAATAGATAGCATAAGGAAGTAAAAAAAGGAGACGTCGTCTTGTAAACAAAAAAGCAGTTGTTTTTGTATGCTTAAGAGAAAGAGCATAAAAGAATACTACAACAGCACCACCAGGAAGAAAAATATAATACAATACTTTAAAAAGTTCTGTTATCCATAGAGGGAAACTCTTAACATGAATAGAAGTATAGGTTGAAATAAGTGTCGTAGTTATAGAACAAAATGAAGCTATCACAATGGATTTGAAAATTCTATTTCTTCTTGAGTCTAATTCTTTATCCCATAAAATATTGAGCAGCACTATACTTACTATTATAAAAGAGGCAACTTCTACTTTTAAGTCATACTGTAACATTTCTTTCTCCTCATTGATTATTCTTCATAATACAATGAATATAGACGCATAGAAGAAGGCGAACTAAACCCAACTTCTCTTATACAACACCCGAGCACCTGCAATGGTTACAAGAACACTAA
>CAYJLQ010000110.1:0-5158 GCA_964370725.1 uncultured Treponemataceae bacterium | reverse complement strand
TCTTCTAGTGTAGATATTTTGCCTGACTCTTCAGGAAAGCTTTCAAGAGTATATGTATCTGTAGGAGATTATGTACAAAAGAATCAACTACTAGCAGAAATTGACCCCTCAAGACCTGGTATGACTTATTCAACAAGTCCTATAAATGCTCCAACAAGTGGAACAGTAAGTTCTTTCCCTTTTTCAATTGGAAGTACGGTTGCTCCTTCAATGTCTGTTGGAAAAATTAGCTCCACTGGAATGCTAGAAATAGAAGCTGCTGTTGCAGAGCGCTTCGTTTCTAGAGTTGCACTTGGACAAAAAGCAGAACTTAGACTTGATGCATGGCCAAGTGATATTTTTATGGCTACAATTACAGAAGTGAGCCCAGTTTTGGATGCAGCTACAAGAACAATGGCTGTAAAACTTATTCCTGAAGATGTCACCGGCGAAAAAATAAAACCAGGTATGTATTCACGAATTAAGCTAATAACCGAAGAAAAAGAAGACGTTTTTGTTGTTCCGTATCATTCATTAATTATTAGAGATGATGAAGCTTTTGCCTTTATTGTTCAAGATGATGAAACTGTAATTCAACAAAAAGTAACACTTGGTCTTAGAGTAGATGATCAAGTAGAGGTTGTTAATGGCTTGAATGAAGGTGACTTAGTGGTAACAAGAGGACAAACACTTCTTAATGACGGCACAAAGGTATCGGTTGTATCCGTTGAAACTGAAGAAGGCGGTGAATAATGAACGTTTCAAAAGTAGCGGTAAATAAACCGACTACCATTCTTATTCTTTTTATTGTACTGGCATCATTGGGGTTTTATACAGCCCTTCGATTGCCAATAGATCTTTTTCCAGATATTGAACTTCCTTATTTGGCTATAATAACAACATATGATAATGCTGGTCCTGAAGAAGTAGAACGGTCGGTAACAAGGCTCATAGAATCTGCAATTTCAGGTATAACGGGGCTAAATGAATTTTCCTCAACAAGTTCTTTTGGGTCGAGTATGGTTATCATGGAACTAGCCTATGGCACAAATTTTGATACGGCAATAAATGAAATACGCGATAGGATAGAATTTGTAAAAGGCATCCTTCCTGAAGGTGCAGACTCTCCCACAATTTTTAGAGCAGACCCCTCTATGATTCCTATAATGGCGCTTGTATTAACAGGAAACAGAACCCCAGAAGAACTTCTGCAATATGCAGAAGATACTATAGCTCCAAGCCTAGAGCAAATTGATGGTGTGGCCTCTGCAAATATTATGGGTGGCCGAGAAAAAATTATCCGTGTAGACATTCCAAGGGATAGACTAGAAGCCTACGGTTTATCCATTACACAAGTAGCGCAAATGATTGGAGCGCAAAATATTTATGGAGCGGGCGGCCAAATTACTGAGGGTGATATAAATTATACAATAAATACTTCAGGCCAATATGAAAGCATAAACGACATTAAAAATACCGTTGTTTCTTATAAAATGACTGAAACAAACGGAACTTCTATCCCTCAGCTTCGAACAATTTTATTACGCGATGTTGCAGATGTTTATGAAGGATATAAAGATGAAACTTCATTAGCTTATTTTAATGGAAACCCTTCTGTTCTTCTCTCAATACAAAAGCAAAGTGGGAAAAACTCTCTTCAAACAGCACAAGCAGTATATGACAAAATAGAAGAATTAAAACCATCTCTTCCTTTAGATATTGAAATTGAAGTAGGTATGGATACAACCGAACTTATTCAAACTTCGATAGACCAAGTTTCTAGCTCTGCTATGTCAGGTGCTATTTTGGCAGTACTTGTGCTTCTTTTCTTTTTGAGGAGTATAAAAAGTACTGCAATTATTGCAATCACTATTCCTGTTTCCCTTGTTGTAACATTGGGAATAATGTATTTTATGGGATTAACACTTAATCTTATGACTCTTGCAGGGCTTGCTCTTGGTGTAGGGATGCTTGTGGATAACTCTATCGTTATTTTGGAAAATATTTATAGCTACCGTGAACGTGGGGCAAAGGCAACTGTAGCGGCAATTCTTGGATCTCAAGAAATGACCAGTGCAATTGTTTCTAGTACACTTACAACGATTTGTGTTTTTCTTCCTTTAATAATGTTTTCTGCAGAACTAGAAGTAATAGGACAGATGTTTTCTGGCCTTACCTTTACCATTGTGTTCTCTCTTTTATGTAGTTTATTTGTAGCAGTACTGCTAGTTCCTGTTTTAGCATCGAGGTACTTAAAGTTAGAAAGAGCCGCTGAGCTTCAGCGTGTAGGGTTTGTTGGAAAAATTGATAGAGCTTTAGGCTCAGTGTTTGAACACTTAGACAATGCTTATGCTCGAGCAGTGCGAAAAGTGCTTAAGAGAAAGGCAGCATTAATTATAACGATTGTAGTTCTTTTTGGTGGTAGTTTGGCATTAATACCTGTCGTGGGATTTGAATTTATGCCATCCGAAGCATCAACTACAGTTACTCTTAACCTCGATATGCCAAAAGGAACTCGGCTGGAAGTCACTGAGGAAGTAATACGTCAAATGGAAACAATTGCTCTTCAAGAATTAGAAGGTGTAGAAAAAACAACTGTCTCTGTTGGTGGAGGCGGAGGTATGATGGGCGGAAACGCTTCAACCGATAGTGCTAGTATGGATATTGTACTCTATTCTTATGCTGATAGAGAAGAAGGTTGGGATAGCGATGTTTCAGCAAAAGAAAAAATCCGTCCATACTTTGATATGTTTCCTGGTGCAAAGTTCTCTTTTTCTGAAAATAGCTCGTTTGGTGGAACCAGCGGTGGTGGCGTTGATATTATTATAAAAAGCGATGACCTCGATATTCTCAAAAACACTGCTGACAATATTGTTGCACTTTTAGATGAAAAAGGAAAAGATTTAGTTACAGAACCAACGAGTAACCTTGAAGATGGTCTTCCCGAAGTTAACATCACTGTCGATAGAAACAAGCTTTACAGTTTAGGTTTAAATATTTACTCTGTTTCAAATGAAATTAGAGCGAATATAAATGGACAGCTCGCAGGTATGTATTCGGACGATGGAACCGATATTGACATTATTGTAGGCTTATCAGATGAAGATAAGGCAAAAATTACCGATCTTGAACAAATTACAATCAATAATTCCCAAGGTGTTGGAATTCCTTTATCAAGTTTTGCATCTTGGCAAGATTCAACTTCTCCAGTTGCGATTAACCGTGAAAATCAAGCAAGAACAATTCACGTAACGGCAAATCCAATAGAAGGTGGCTCCATAACAGAAATTCAGCGAAATGTTGAAATGTTAATACAACAAAACATTCCTTATGACGATAGGGTAACTATTGAATATGGAGGGGATGCTGCAGAACTAATGAAAAATCTAGAAATTTTAGCTGTAATTATTTTCATGGCTATTGTTTTGGTTTTCTCTGTAATGGCAAGTCAATTTGAGTCTTTTATGGATCCGTTTATTGTTATATTTACTATTCCTCTTTCAGTAATTGGTATTATAGCGGTATATCTTATTACGGGAGCAATGCTCAATACCATTTCGGCAGTAGGTCTTCTTATCCTTGTTGGTATTATCGTAAATAACGGTATCGTTTTAGTCGACTATATTAACCTTTTACGAAAGCGCGGCCTTAGTATTGAGGATGCTTGTGTTGAAGCAGGAAAAAGTCGGCTTAGACCAATTTTAATGACAACCCTTACAACGGTTCTTGCTCTTGTACCAATGGCCTTTTTCCCTGGGGAAGGTTCTGAAATGGTTCAACCAATTGGGCAAACAGTTCTTGGTGGTTTAAGCTTTGGTACTCTTATGACACTTTTCTTAATGCCTGTTCTGTACTACATTTTTAATACAAGACGTGAAAAGAGAGAGGCAAAACGGGCTCTTAAAAAAGAACAAAAAATGAAAAGGCATCTTGCAAGACTGCATGAAGAAGAACTTGAAAGGGGTAACGCATAATATGAAAAGAGTCGAAATTATTCTAAGCCAGTCAATTGATGAGGATTTTATTACAGCTTGCGATGAAAAAAAAGTTGGAAAAGGCTTTACAAAAATTCCTGGAATACAAGGAAGGGGGAACTCGGTTCCAAAACAAGGGGATGCTGTTTGGCCTCAACTTAATACTCAATTTATTGTTTACTGCAAAGATGACGAAGTTGAAACGCTGTTTTCAATTATCGAAGAACTTCGAAAAAAATATCCAACAGAAGGGGCATCGTTCTTTGTAAGTAAAGAAGACTTTGAAGAACGGTAAAACGCCAGATGCGAAAACCGTGGAGACCGCTGGGCTTCACGGTTTTTTTTATTTTATTGGATTAGTGTAAAGCTATCATCTAATACCACAATAGAGTTTTTTAAATTTTCTGTGCTTATTATTTCTCGTTTATCATTTATACAAAAACCTTTTTCGCCTATAAAATTTAAAAGCTCCATTCCTTTTTCTTGTCCCAAAACAAAAACTGCCGTCGATAATACATCGGCTAGCATAGAGGATTCAGTAACAATGGTAACAGACATTAAATTATTATTCACAGGATAACCTGTTTTTGAATCTAGTAGATGGTGATATCGTATTCCATCTTTTTCAAAAAAGCGCTCATATACACCTGAAGTTACAACGCTTTGATTTTTTAAATCAATTCTTATTGCGGGGCTAGCTGTTGAGTTAAAAGGGTTCTTTATACCTACACGCCAAACATCACCATTTTGCTTTTCGCCAAGCGCATAAATGTTTCCACCTAAATCTATTATTGCACTTCCAATATTTTTTTCTAAGAGTATTCGCACAATTTCATCTGCAGCAAAGCCCTTTGCAATGCCTCCTAAATCTAAAGACATACCTTTTTTTTCTAAATATACAGAGGTATTGCCTTCTTTTTCGGTTAAAGATATATCACTCCAGTTGGATAACTTAGTTGCAGTATTGATTTCCTCTTGTGTTGGAACTCTTGCATCGTCTGTTCCAATTGCCCATATCTTTACTAATGGCCCAATTGCAGGGTTAAAAGCTCCATTTGTTAATGAGGCATATTCAAGTGCTTTTTTTAAAACAATTGATGTGTCCTCAGATAAATATATTTCTTTTTGCCCTGAAAACTCATTTGTATTTGATATTTCTGAGTCTTGTATATTTACACTCATTGCCTTTTCAATGTTTTCAAGCT
>CAYJLQ010000109.1:0-5163 GCA_964370725.1 uncultured Treponemataceae bacterium | reverse complement strand
TTATAATAGAAGTTATACCAATATTTTTAAGCTCTTCTACGGCAATTCCCATAGAAGCACCGCCCATACCGGTAGACATGGCTAATATTGGGACACCTTTATAGGTTCCCCGAACGCTCTTATACTCTCGGTTAAATGTTAACGGTTCAACGTTTTCTAAATGCTCTGCTATGCGGTCAACACGCGCAGGATCGCCTGGCAAAATTGCCCTTGAAATGTTTAAATCACTTGAAAGTTGTATATGTGCTTGTTTCATAATGTTATTATAAGACGAGTAGTATTTTTTTTCAAGCCCCATTTTTTTACTACTTGACTAATACATAAAAGGAGAGTATCTTTAAAGAATGGAAAATAACATGCAAACAGTAAGCCTTGCAAATGCAAGCATCGAAGCCCGTCAAAAGTTTATGACTGGTGTATACGGATGGATGGTAGCAGCACTCGCAATTAGCGCAGCAGCTGCCTATTTAACAATTGTAACCGAGTTTTATGTAACGGTCTTTACTTCCTTTGCAGGATATGGATACCTTATCCTAATAATTGCAGAACTAGGGCTTGTAATGTACTTGGTAAGCCAAATTAGAAAATTAAGCGTAGCGCAGGCTAGTTTCTTCTTCATACTTTACTCGGTTCTCAACGGTGTAACGCTTTCATCAGTTTTACTCGTGTATACAAGAAGCTCAATTGCACAAGTATTCTTAATAACTGCATTAATGTTCGGCGGAATGAGCCTCTACGGAATGAAAACAAAATCTGACCTGATGTCAGCAGGTCGCTATTTCACAATGGCGTTAATTGGCCTCATAATCGCATCTGTTGTAAATATCCTGCTAAAATCAAGCGGGCTTAGCTGGATAATCTCTATTGCAACAGTAGTAATTTTCACTGGGCTAACAGCTTACGATACCCAAAAATTAATGAGAATCTCAGTGCGTGCAGACGGAAGCGAAAACTTCCAAAAAATTGCAATTATTGGCGCACTCGAACTCTACCTAGACTTTATTAACATATTCTTAGCACTTCTTAGACTGTTTGGAAATAGACGATAGTTTTTAGGGCGCGTCCCGCAAGCGGGTCGGGCTTTTCGGGGTTTTATTCGTGCCTTATAGAGGTCGCATATAGAATGCGCCCCTACAGGCACGAACCGCTACGCGGCCCCTACAATAGCTTCGCTTCTCCTTTGATTGTTAATTGAAGGGTGAAACGGAGTCCCTCGCGTGGTTCCATTCGGCGACATCCATGTCGCATTTTTTATATCGTACGGCGCTACCTATGTGTAGCGCACCGGCTTCCCAAAAAGGACACAATCCATGAACTTTTTAGAATTAGCAACAAAAAGACAAAGCTGCAGAAATTTCGATCCAGAAAAACTGGTTTCAAAAGAAAATATCCAATACGCACTTGATGTGGCGAGACTAACTCCTTCAGCCTGCAACAGTCAACCATGGAACTTTAATGTGGTTCTAAAATCAAATACCGACACTAATCTTTTTGAAACCATTCTTCCCCATTGTGGCATGGAAATAAATAAGTTTGTGCTTAATGCAACAGGAATCATTGTAATAAGCGATGCTTCCTACAATGCAACAGCCGCCATTGGCTCAGTTCTAAAAAAACAAGACTTTAAATCAAACGATATAGGGTCTGCAAGCACCTACCTTACCCTCGCCCTCCAAGAAAAAGGCATTGACAATTGTATTTTAGGATGGTTTAATGAAAAACCTTTAAAACAAATGCTTGGAATTAAAGGGAAAATACACCTTCTAGTTGCAATAGGCCATGCAAAAGAAGGCGACAAACTTAGAGATAAAAAACGAAAAAATATAGATGATATAGTAAGCTGGAGTTAAAATATGATTCAAAAATTAGAACAAAAAGATGTAGAGAAATTAAAAACATACATTTCTAAAGATGCAGTTCCAAACCTCTTTTTTAGAGCTAATATTGAAAACTATGGCCTTGAAGGCGATAAAGTAGAAGCTTTTGCAAATACAAAAGAACAAGATAATGCAGAATGGGACTTTGTACTTTTGCGTTACTTTAGTATTGTGCTTATCTACAGCCAATATGAAGACTATAGCACAAAAGAAGCCTCTTTGCTCATAAATAGTTTTGAAAAAGTAGATACTATAGGGGGCAAGCACAGTGTTGTTGAAAAACTCAAAAACAATTTTGCAGCATTTACATTTAGACCCACAAGCCTCCTTCGCTGCACAAAAGAATCATTAATAAAAGATGATGTTCAAAATATGAACACTAAACTTATATACTCAGAACTCCCTGCAGATAAAGGAGATAAGCTTGTAGACTTTTTCTTTACCATAAAAGAATTTGAACATAATTATAAAGGGCAAGAAGAAGGGTATAGACAACGCACCAAAGAAAACTTAAAAAAAGACTCTAATGCGTATATTTTTTCTGATAACGAAACCATAGTTGCATCAGCAATGGCAGGGGCCCAATGCTCAATCGGATCTATGCTCTTAGGAGTTGCAACAAATCCTAATTACAGAAAACAGGGCCTTGCAAGAATTTTAGTAACAAAGGCTTGTAGAGACCAATTTGATAAAGGCAAAGACTTTGTAGCCCTCTTTTTTGATAACCCAGAAGCCGCAAGCTTATATAAAAAAATAGGATTTGAAGAAGTTGGCGGCTATACCGTATTGCAAAACAATACGTAAAAGTTTTTTAGAAAGCTTCCCGTCACCTCGAACACTGCCGAGAGGTCTCTTTAAAAAAGAGATTTCTCCACGTTGGTCGAAATGACGTTACACAACTTATCCAAACAATCCCTTATTTTCGGCAAAGCATTTGTCAAAAATTCCTGCACATTCTATGGTGTCTTTTTGGCTCATAATATCGCTTTCTAGCTTACCTGCATTTATGCAATCAATAGCGTGTGCAATTTCAAATTCAAAGCCGTTTCCTCGCTCTACTTCAAAAACTTCTACACTTCCATCGTCTAAGGTTAAGGTGCACTTATCTACAAAAAAAGGATTTTCTACGCAAACCTTACCTTTAGTACCATAAATAACACAGTAATCATCAACATTTGTTGCAACAGTACTTGTTAAAGTTGCAATTGCTTTTGAAAAGCGCACTACTATACTTGTAGTTACATCAACTTTTTTATTACTATCTGTTTCCATTATTGATGTTGTATCTATAATTTCTTGCCCAACTAAAAAAGTTGTATTTAATATAGAATAAACACCAATGTCATACAAAGCTCCCCCAGCTAAAGCAGGATTTACAATTCTGTGGTTTGGATCATCGGGAGCCTTAAATCCTACAGTGTAATTTGCAGATTTAACATCTCCAATAAGACCACTTGAAATCCATTCTTTTGCTTTTACTAATGAAGGAACAAATCGTGTCCAAACGGCTTCCATTACAAAAAGACTTTTGGCTTGTGCCTTTTTGAATATATCTTCTGCTTCACATTTATGAAGCACTAGTGGTTTTTCACAAATTATATGTTTATTATACTCTATACAAAGAAGAAGATTTTCGTAATGGAAATTATGTGTTGTGCAAATATAAACACAGTCAATATCTGCTTTTTGTAGCATTTCTTCGTAGCTATCAAAAAAGGTGGGAATATTCAACTCTTCGGCAAAAGCCTTTGCTTTGCCACATGTTGCAGAAGAAACCGCTACTACATTTGCCTTGTCTAAAAGTTTTGCTGCATTACAAAACTTTTTACCAATATAACCTGCTCCAATTAGCCCAATGTTCATATGCATCCTCACTTACATAGATTTATTTTCCAAAACTTCGTGAAACTTCAAAAGCTTTTTTCGCAGCAGCAATTACCGTACCTCTAAAGCCCTTTTCTTCTAATGTATCAAGTGCTTTAATAGTAATACCCCCTGGAGAGCAAACGCCATCCTTAAGTACACCTGGATGAATACCTGTTTCCAACACCATTGCGCCTGCACCTTTTAACATTTGCGCTGAAAACACATACGCTTGCTTTCTGGTCATTCCAAATTGCACACCTGCATCGGCTAATGCTTCAATAAACATAAAGCCATATGCAACGCCAGAACCACTAAGAGCTGTAACCGCATCAAGTAATGGTTCTGTTACTTGCTCAACAACGCCGGCTTTTTTTAACAACATACTTAATTCATCTACTTTGTCCTTAGAAACATTTTCTAAAGCACTAAGACCTATCATTCCTTCACCTACATGGCAAGGTGTATTTGGCATAAGTCTAATAACGGAAACAGTTTTTTTATGTTGCTCTGGAATACAATCTTCAAGATCTTGCAGTGAAACACCAGCTGCTACAGAGACAATTGTTCCAGAATAGGAATCAATTCCTGTAAACAGATTTTCAATTGCACTTTTTATTACATACGGTTTTACTGCAAGAAGAATATAATCACAATTAGCTTTTATTAAATCATTTTCTTGTTTTGCAATAAAAGCATTAATTTCCGAAGCTAGTTTTTCAGCCTTTTCTGGAGTTCTGTTAAAAAGAATTACGTTGCCACTGTCTACAGACTTTGCAACACCACGAATAAGGGCTCCGCCCATTTCACCACAACCAAGTAAACCAACTTTTAACGCCGTCATATATTTCTCCATTTTATTCGGAATAAAATAATGTTCCAGGAGCATCCCCTGAAACTAATTTTTCTAGTATTTTCTCGGTAGAGCCGTTTGCTAAAATCATAGAAATGCCGTACTCTTGTACTTTTTCTGCGGCTTCAATCTTTGTAACCATTCCGCCTGTGCCAAAATCACTTTTACTGTCCATGCTAATTTCTTCTTTTAATTTGCTTATGCTGTTTACAAGCTCTACAAGTTTCGCATCAGTATGCTCTTTAGGATTTTTGTCATACACTCCATCTATATCGCTAAACAATATAAGTGCATCAGCTCCCCATAAAATAGCGGTAAGGGCACTTAGGTTATCATTGTCACCTATGCTTATTTCTTCAAAAGAAACAGAGTCATTTTCATTTATTACAGGAATTACCCCTTCATCAACTAACGTAAAAAGAGTATTACGCATATTAAGAGTTCGCTGTTTATCACCAAAGTCGTCGTTTGTTATTAATAACTGCCCTATGTGCATTCCATGCTTCATAAAAGAGTCGCGCCATTGCTTCATAAGTTCAACTTGCCCTATTGCCCATAACGCCTGGCGGT
>CAYJLQ010000108.1:0-5198 GCA_964370725.1 uncultured Treponemataceae bacterium | reverse complement strand
ATGGTCTGGAGGTTCATTCGTATATGTTCCACCTGGAGTGCAACTTGAAGTGCCACTGCAATCATATTTTAGATTAAATGCTGCAGGTGCGGGGCAATTTGAACATACTTTAATTATAGTAGACAAGGGAGCATCACTTCACTTTATTGAAGGCTGTTCTGCTCCAAAGCATAACGTTACAAACTTGCATGCTGGCTGTGTTGAGCTTTTTGTTGAAGAAGGTGCACGTCTTCGCTATTCAACAATAGAAAACTGGTCTAAAAATATGTATAACTTGAACACAAAACGCTCTTTAATAAAAAAAGATGGTATTATGGAATGGGTAAGCGGTTCATTTGGATCACATACTTCATACCTTTATCCTATGACTGTACTTCAAGGTGAAAACTCACGCATGGAATACACTGGTATTACATTTGCAAGTAATGGACAAAACTTAGATACTGGTGTTAAGGTTGTTCACAATGCAGAAAACACTTCTTCTCACCTTTTTGCAAAATCAATTTCAAGGGATGGCGGAGCTTCTACTTTTAGAAGTGAAGTAAGCGTTAGTGCAAAAGCTAAAAAGAGCAAATCTTCTACTTCTTGTGAGTCTTTAATGTTAGATAGTAATTCAAGAAGTGATACCGTTCCTGTATTAAATATACACTGCGATGATGTAAGCGTTGGCCATGAAGCAAAAATTGGGCAAATTAGCGATGAAGTTGTTTTTTATTTAATGAGTCGTGGTATAAAAGAAGAAGATGCAAAGGCAATGGTTGTCGGCGGGTTTGCAGAACCTATAGCAAAACAACTTCCATTAGAATATGCCGTTGAAATGAACAATCTTATTCATTTAGAAATGCAAGGTACTATAGGGTAGGGGGAAACGAAATGAGCGAATTACATACTGTAAATAAACTACCCGTAGCAACATGGAATCACCTTGGTGTGAATGGGGCGAGCATTCCTGCTTTTCCACCTTTACATGAAAGAAAAGGCTTTGACTTACAATGCGCAATGCCTTTTACGGTAGAGTTTAAAGACGTAAAAATAGAGAGTAGAGGCGATGCGCCATTAGAAGAATATATTTATCAAAATAAAAATGCACAGCTTTCGGTAAGTATTTCAAAAGAAGTTACTGATCCACTGCATATTAAAGCAAATATTTCAAAGGAATCTCCTTTATTAGTTGAAAGTGTAAATATTTCAGTTGAAGAAGATAGTAGTGCAAAAGTATTTCATCTTGTAAGTTCTGATAAAGATTCAAATGGGCACTATGCAGGTCTCGTAAAAGTCAAAGCGGAAAAGAATGCTCAATTACATCTTGTTCTTATACAACTTTTTGACAATTCTATGAAAAGCTGGACACAGGTTGTTATTGAAGAAGCTGAAGGAGCTAGCGTAGAGGTTGTGAGAGTTCTATTAGGATCTACAAATACTTTAAGCGCTGTGAAAAGTAACTTGCTAGGTGACAATTCAACGTTTGCACTTAATACCTATTATCACGCAAAAGATGAGAATATTCTTGATATAAACGATATTGCGCTCCATATGGGTAAAAATACTAGTAGCGACATGTATATGGGTGGGATTTTAGACGATAAGGCAACTAAAATATATAGAGGAACTATAGATTTCAAAAAAGGTGCTGTAAAGGCAGTTGGAAAAGAAATTGATGACGTTCTTTTAATGAGTCCAAATGTTCATAACAGAACTTGCCCTCTTATTTTATGTGGGGAAGAAAGTGTTGCTGGTGAACATGCGGCTACAATTGGTCGCTTTAATGATGAACAACTTTTTTACCTTTGCTCAAGAGGTTTGTCAGTAGAACAAGCTAAACAACTTTTGGTAGATGCAAAGTTACACAATGTTGTAAGTAAAATTCAAGATGAAGAATTGCAAAAAATCGTGCTCGATTTTGCGCGCTAGGGAGTACTTGAACATGATTGATGTGGTAAAAGATTTTCCAACATTGCAAGTTACCGAAAATGGGAAACGGCTTGCATACTTAGATAGTGGGGCTACAAGTCACAAGCCTGTTTCTGTTATTGACGCAGTAAAAAAATATTATGAAACATCAAATGCAAATCCGCATAGAGGTGTATATGAGCTTTCAGCTCGAGCGACTGCTATACATGAAAAAGCTCGTGCAACGTTGAAAAACTTTATAAATGCACCAAAAGAAAAAGAAATTATCTTTACAAAAGGTGCGACAGAAGCTTTAAATCTTGTTGCATACAGCTATGGTATGGCATTTTTAAAAGCAGGCGATGAAATTATTGTGTATGCAGCAGAGCATCACGCAAACTTTGTTACATGGCAGCGCGTAGCTCAAGTTACAGGAGCTACAATAAAATACGTACATCCTGATACGAATGGCCATTTTGACCTAAAAGAATATGAAGAAAAGCTTTCAGAAAAAACAAAGGTTGTTGCTGTTGCTGAAGTTTCTAATGTTTTGGGTGTGCGAACCCCAGTTGAAAAAATTACAGAAATGGCACATAGTGTAGGAGCTGTTGTAGTACTTGATTGTGCACAAAGCATCCCACATAAAAAAATAGACGTAAAAGCAATGAATGTAGACTTTGCAGCTTTTTCGGCGCATAAAATGTACGGTCCTATGGGTATAGGAGCTTTGTATGGGAAGGAAGAACTGCTTGAAAAAATGCCTCCGTTTTTATATGGAGGAGACATGATTGCAGGGGTGCATGAGTCTGGTAGTGAATATGCAGGCCTTCCTGAAAAGTTTGAAGGTGGAACACAGAATATTGCTGGTGAAGCAGGTCTTATAGCTGCAATTGAATATATTGAAAATATAGGTTGGGAAAAGATACTTCAACACGAAAAGACGTTAATGACACGCCTACTCAATGGTATGGCGATGCTAGACTTTGTTGAAGTATATGGCGATTTACGAGCCGAAAACAAAACCGGTGTTGTGGCTTTTAATGTTAAAGATGTTCACCCCCATGATACAGCAAGTATTTTGGATATGGATGGAATCGCTGTTCGTGCGGGACATCACTGTGCTCAACCGTTAATGGATCACTTGCAAATAAACTCTTGTTGTAGAGCAAGCCTTGGAATATATAACATAGAAGCTGATATAGATCAGTTTTTAGAAAGTCTTCCAAGAATAAAAGGAGTAATGGGGCTATGAACCTAGACACAATATATACACAGTTAATTACTGAAAATAGCCGATCTCAACGACATAGAAGGCCTATTAATCCTGTTACGTTTTGTAAAAGAGGAAATAACCCAAGTTGTGGCGATGATATTACCCTCAGTGTGCATATTAAAGATGGTGTTCTTGAAGATATTGGCTTTGAAGGTATAGGCTGCGCTATTTCACAAGCTTCTGTAACAATGATGATTGACCTTGTAAAAGGAAAACCAATTCAAGAAGCAAAAGAAATTGTTCAAATTTTCCTTGATATGATTACTGGGAAAGAACTTTCAGAAGACGATCTTGATAGGTTAGAAGATGTTCAAGCTTTATCTGGAATTTCAAAAATGCCAGCAAGGGTAAAATGCGCTGTATTAGCTTGGAGAACACTTCAAGACGAATTAGAAAAAATAGAGGAATAAATGTCAGTAATTGAAGCTATTGTTTTAGGGCTGTTACAAGGTTTAACAGAATTTTTACCTGTATCAAGTTCGGGGCACTTGGTTGTTGTTCAAAAACTTTTTGGTTTAGAAGATTTGCCGTTGTTGTTCAATGTGTTTTTGCACCTTGCAACACTATTTGCAGTTGTAATCTTTTTTAGAAAGCAAATAATAGATTTAGTACTTGTTTTGTATCGATGGGTTTTTAATAAACCTTTGCAAGATGGGCCTACAAATAAAGGATTGTTTTCGCAAGCAAATTCACTTCTTGAAGAAAAAGCAAAGCGCCAAATGATAATAGCTCTTATTGCTGCTACTATTGTAACAGGGAGTATGGGGCTTGGAATTAGTCAGATTTTACCAGACTTACCAATAGTGTTTGTATATGTAGGTTTTTTAGTAACAGCTAGTATATTAATACTTTCTTCTAGGATTGCTCCAAAAATTAATAAAGACGAAAAACAATTATCATACGTTACACCGCTTCAAGGCCTTGCGATAGGATTTGTTCAAGGTATAGGTGTTTTCCCTGGTATTTCTCGCTCAGGAATAACTATTTCGGGTGGAATTATTTTTGGCCTAAATAGAAATGTTGCAGGCGAGTTTTCATTTTTGCTTTCAATTCCGGCAATTCTAGGAGCATTTTTACTTGAAGTCAAAGACCTTGATGGTGTTGCATCCACTATTGGCTTAATGCCAGTGCTTTTAGGGTGCCTAGCCGCCTTTATTTCAGGGTTTTTTGCCCTATCATTTTTAATGAAATTAATCAAAAAAGGAAAGCTCGAATACTTTGCCTATTATTTAATACCGCTTGCTATTGTAGGGCTACTATTCTTCAGATAACACACACCACTAAACTGGTCATGAGTTATCCGCAGAAGTAAAAATCTGCGTAATTCTTGCGGATGAAGGAACTGAAACAGTTTTCGTGGTGCAAGCGAGGGTTCTAAAACGATTGAAAAGGTCGCTTTGCGATACACTTACAGGCTCTCTCCGTCAACTAACGGTGACACCTCTGTACGTGCGAGAGAGGCTTTTTATTTTTACAAGCTTGTGAATGGTTTGTTAAAGGGTGTTATCAAAAAAAATCTGTAATAAATACTACATGCCTCCTACAATAAAAAAGGCCATGTAGAGCACAAGGCTAAAATAACCTACACTTAAAAAGGGAATAAAGGGAAGAGACATTCGAGATGTTCTTTTCCCTTTTTTTATTATGAATAAAACAGCGTACCACAAAAAGGCTAAAAAACACGCAATAAGAGTTGCAACAATAAATCCGTGGAGTCCTGAAACCATTCCCATAGCACAAGAAAACCAAATATCTGCCAATCCCATTTTCCCCCTGCACACTAAAAAAACAAGCGTAAATGTAAAAAGTGCAAAAACGCCTGCAAATGTAGTTGAAGAAAGTCGTTGTAAAACCATTTGTGCTGTATAGTCTGTTGCAAAGATTATAAACACTTTTAAAATAAACACAAAGCAAAGCATTGCAATGCTAAAAATGCGTGGTACTTCACCATTTTTTATGTCGAGTATGGAAAAAAGAATTGCACAAAAGCTAAAAATGGCAATTACGGGAAGGTCAATTGAGGAAAAAGACATTG
>CAYJLQ010000107.1:0-5293 GCA_964370725.1 uncultured Treponemataceae bacterium | reverse complement strand
GTTCATAGCAAGGAAGAATTCTACAGTCCATGTAAAAGACATCTTCGCCAGGAATTGTATTTACATTTGGCACATTTGATTCTTTTTTTGTAGGTTGAAAGGTTGAATAATTTGATTCAAAAATATCATCAGTTTTATTGAAATAGTTTTCCATGTCGTTAAGGCTTAGTGCAAGTGCTGCACCTGCAAGGCAAGCATTTGAGCCAAGATCTGGGCGGGAGCCATGTACTTGCTGCCCTTTTGTGATAAGCTTTAAAGGAAATCCTGTTTTTTCTGCTACTTCAATTGTTTCGCCTTTTGAATCTCCAGAATCTGGGATTATGATAATATCTTGTTTTCTAAAAAGATTATGTTCTTTTAACAAGTATTGGATTCCATAGGCAGAACCTACTTCTTCATCTGCCACAAAAAGAAGTTTTACGGTAAAAGCAGGTTTTAGCCCATTTTCTAAGAACGCAAGGGCTGCAACAACACCTGAAACAAGTCCTTGTTGGTTATCTTCAACTCCGCGCCCATAAAGTTTTCCCTCTTTTTCAATAACTGTCCAAGGGCTATTGTCCCATTGTGCAAGTTCACCTTCTGGTACAACATCTGTATGGGCCATTATCCAAATACTTTTTTCATCGCTCATCCCTTCTATAGTTGCTACTAAGTTAGGACGAATGCCAGAAGAAACACGAGAATCTGGTGCGTCAAAGCGTTCTAAGTTTGTAATGCCATGTTTTTTTAGCCATTCTTCCAAAACAAGAACTTTTTTAAGCTCTCCGTCTCCTCCACTTTCTGGGGCAATGGCAATTTCTGCTGTGATAGTTGTTTGCAAGTCTACTATCGTAGACTTGCTTTCATCGATGTATGAAAGAACTTTATCGAAATCTTTATTTTCCATTCTCAACCTTATTTATTATAAACATTCCATGTAGAAGAAACTAATGTGTCTACATCAGAGCATTCTGCTTTCCAGTTTAATTTTTCGCGAGCAAAGGCAGATGTTGCATATAAACAAGCAGGGTCTCCTGCTCTTCTTTCTACATATTTTGTTGGAATTTCTTTTCCTGTTATTTTACGTGCTGCTTCGAGCATTTCTGTTACAGTGATTCCAACTTCGCTACCAAGATTTACTTTTAAGCTTTCGTTATTTTTAGAAATGAAGTTAAGAGCTTTTACGTGTGCAATTGCTAAGTCTTTTACGTGTACATAGTCACGAATACAGGTGCCATCTCGTGTGTCATAATCTTGACCGAAAACTTGAAGTTCTTTTCGCATTCCACAAGCAACTTCCATAATTACTGGAAGAAGGTTTGCTGGGTTTTGTTCTAAGCCTGTTAAAACACCATCTGGGTCGTAACCTGCTGCGTTAAAATAGCGTAAAGATGCAAATTTTAAGCCTTTTAGTTTATCGTACCAGTCCATGTAGCTTTCAATGTCTAGTTTTGTAAATCCATAGTAGTTTTCAGGGTTTTTAGGATGATCTTCGTCGATTGGTAAGTATTGTGGTTCACCAAAAACTGCTGCAGATGAAGAAAATACCATGTATTTGCATTCATATTTAGATGCTGAGTTAAGTATGTTTAGGGTACCTGTAATATTGTTTACAGAGTATTTTTCTGGAACAAGCATTGATTCGCCTGCTGCTTTAAATGCTGCTAAGTGAATAAATGCGTCAAAGCCTTTTGAAAAAGCATTGTCGAGGTCTGATGTGTTTAAAATGTCGCCTGTAATAAGGCCATTTTGCTCAAATAGATTTTGTTTTAAACCTGATGAAAAGTTATCAAAAACAGTTACTTTATGACCATCTGCCATAAGTTCTTTTACAACATGGCTTCCTATATATCCAGCGCCACCAATTACAAGTACATTCATAAATCCTCCAAGAGTATATAAGTAGTTTAGCACAAACAGCTTTTGTTGACAAGGCAATAAAAATGTATAAAAAGTAAAAAAACAATAAAAAAAGTAAAAATCCCACATTGTAAGATACAACATTGACTTTTATACTGTAGATATTATAAAAGAGAAATAAGGTGAAATGGATGGATAAAAACATAGTTTTTATGGAACATATTAACAAAAGCTTTCCTGGTGTAAAAGCTCTTGATGATGTTCGTTTTGAATTAAATGCTGGTGAAGTTATGGCTCTCTTGGGAGAAAACGGAGCTGGTAAATCTACTCTTATGAAAATTTTGAGTGGTGTATACACTAGAGACAGTGGTGAAATGCGTATATTGGGGAAATCATATAAGGACTTAACTCCAAAATCTGCACAAGCTATAGGAGTTTCTATTATTCACCAAGAGCTAAACATGTGTAAACATCTAACAGTTGCTGAAAATATTTTCCTTGGAAGAGAAGTAATAAGTGGAATCTTTTTGTCAGAAGCAAAAATGAAAGCAGAGGCAAAAAAAATTCTTGATTCGTTAAAAATAGATTTGGATCCAAATCAAATAGTTGGAGATTTGCCTGTTTCAAAACAACAGATGGTTGAAATTGCAAAAGCACTTTCTACAAATGCAAAAATCTTAATTATGGATGAGCCTACATCTGCTTTAACAGCAAAAGAAATTAATGAACTGTTTGCTATTATTAAACATTTGCGTGATACAGGTTGTGGTATAGTATATATTTCTCATCGCCTAGATGAGCTTCAGCACATTGTTGACCGCGTAACAATTATGCGTGATGGGCAATATATTTTAACAGAAAATTTTGCAGATATTACAATGACAGATATTATTGCAAATATGGTTGGACGTGAAATAAAAGAGCAATTTCCAAGAGGAGATTGTAATAAAGGCAAAAAAGTTTTTGAAGTTAAAAATCTTAATGCAGGAAGAATGGTTAGAGACATTAATTTTGAAGCGTATGAAGGAGAAGTTCTTGGATTGGCAGGCCTTATGGGTGCAGGAAGAACGGAAACATCACGCGCAATTTTTGGAATTGACCAAAAAGACAGTGGAACATTCTACTTAGATGGTAAGGAAATTAAGATAAACAACCCTCTAGATGCTATAAAATCTGGTGTAATTCTTGCCCCTGAAGACAGAAAAAAAGACGGTCTTTGCACAAAGTTAAGTATTCGTCACAACATTGCGCTTCCAAACTTAGACTTGCTTTGTAACAAGTTTGGTGTAGTAGATACGAAAAAAGAAGATGTAATGTGTTCTGGTGCAGTTAAAAATCTAAAAATTAAAACACCTCATGTTGAAATAGATGCAGCAAACCTTTCTGGTGGTAATCAACAAAAAGTTGTAGTTGGAAAATGGCTTGCAAGAAATTCACGTGTAATAATTTTTGATGAGCCTACACGCGGTATTGACGTTGCTGCAAAAGTAGAAATCTACAATTTGATTAATGAATTAAAAAAGCAAGGTATTGCTGTAATTATTGTTTCATCTGAGTTACCTGAAGTTATGGGTATCTCTGACCGCATTTTGGTTATGTGTGATGGAAAAATAACAGGCGAAGTAAACGCAAGAGAAACAAGTCAAAGTGAAATAATAACGCTAGCAACTAAATTTGAAAATAAGTTTGCTGAAGTTCAAGGAGAAGTATAAATAATGAAAAAAGGTGGCTTTTTTAAAAACCTATTGGGTATTCGTGGTATGGGTGCTGCCCTTACTGCTTTTGCAGGTTTAATTGTAATTTATGTAGCTTTTGGGCTTATAAACCCTCAAGTATTTTCATCAATTAACTTAATAAACTTGCTTCGATCAATGTCAAAATATTTGTTGATTGGTATTGGGCAAAGCTTTGTACTTATTACAGGTAACATTGACCTTTCAATTGGTTCTGTAGTTGGTATGAGTGCAATGATTTCTGGTACATTAATGTCTGGTGGAATGACACCTGTAGTGGCATTATTAATTACTATGATTGCATGTTTAATTGTAGGTTTAATTAATGGTATTCTTGTTGGAAAATTTCAATTGCCTCCATTTATTGCAACATTGGGAACTATGTTCGTTGCTCGTGGTACTGCATATATGGTAAACGGAAATAGAAATACAAATGCCATTTCAACTGGGATTGGAAAAGAAACAGCAACAATTTTTGAAAATTTCTTTTACTATGGAAAAACAGCTGGGGTATATAATACTTTTTGGATCTCTGTTGTAATTTTTATTATTTTCTTTTTCTTGCTTTCTAAAACACGAACAGGACGACATATTTACGCTATCGGTTCTAATTCAGATGCAGCTAAACTTTCTGGTGTAAACGTAGTTGGAACAACAACTAAAACATATTTAATAAGTGCTTTTTGTGCGTTTGTTGTTGGTATTATACTTTGTGCGCAAGCTGGTATGGGTAACATGGAAGCTGGTACTACTTACGAAATGTACGGTGTAGCTGCTGGTGTTATCGGTGGTATTTCACCTCTTGGTGGAACAGGGCTTTTATTAGGAACTTTTGCTGGTGCTGCTGTTTGGCAAACACTAGAAAATGGTTTAAGTATGATTAGTGCTCCTGTAGGTATTCAACGTATAGTAATTGGTGTTATTGTAGTGTTCGCTGTATTGCTTGATGTTATTATTAGAAAAGGGCTCTTTAAGAAAACTAAGAGCGCAAAAAAATAAGATATGCATAGGGGCTAATTTGTCCCCTTTCATATAAATATTCAATTCATTTTGGAGGAATAAAATGAAAAAAATTATGTTAGTGCTACTTAGTCTTTGCTTGGTAGCAAGTGTTTTTGCTGGTGGAGCAAAAGATGATGGAGCAACAAAAATTGCATTGATTACTATGGACTCTGTAGACCAACACTGGGTTACATTAAATGAAGGAGCACAAGAAGCTGCTAAAGAATTTGGTGTAGAAGTTGAGTTTATGTCACCAAACGTAAAAGATGATGCTCAACAAATTGAAAGCATCAATAATGCTATTGCTGGTGGATTTGACGCAATCCTCGTTGCTGCAAATGGTCCTGATGCTATTACAGGTGCTTTAAAAGAAGCATTAGCACAAGGTATTAAAATTGTTTATGTTGACTCACCTGCTAACTTAGACGTAGAAGCAACTTTCTCTACTGATAACAAAGCTGCTGGTAAAACAGCTGGTGAAGAAATGATCAAAGAATTAAGTGCAAAAGGCATTACAAGTGGTTCAATTGGTATTGTTAATATCAATGCTGCTACAGCTTCAACTGTTGCTCGTGAAGAAGGTTTCCGAGAAGCATTTGCTGGAAAAGGTTTCACACTATTAGAAACACAATACGGTGAAGGCGATGCTGCAAAAAGCCAAGGTATTGCAGAAAACTACATTACACAAGGTGTTGTAGGTATTTTCGGTGCTAACGAAG
>CAYJLQ010000106.1:0-5311 GCA_964370725.1 uncultured Treponemataceae bacterium | reverse complement strand
CAATTTCTGCAAATGATAATAATTGGTCTGGAATGTTGTATGATGGGCAAAATGCTTTTTTTGCTCCGAACTACCTTATTCACATAGTTGATAGAGTAGGTGGAGGAGACAGTTTTGGTGGTGGATTAATTTATTCACTGCTTAGTGGCTACGATGCGCAAGACGCAATAAATTTTGCGGTAGCTGCAAGTTGCTTAAAACATGCAATTCAGGGTGACTTTAATCAAGTATCAGTAAAAGAAGTGCAAACTCTTGCTGGTGGTGATGCTTCTGGTCGAGTGCAACGTTAAGTATCCATAAAAAAAAGTGAAAGGATAGAGTATATTTGAATATCTATTCTTTCACCTTTTTTTGCTGTAATGGCAAAATATATATATCAATGGATATGTGAAAAATCGTAATCGGAACTTTGTAAAATTATTTCTATTCGTCGTTGGGCTGTTAAAAGGAGTGTTTGTACTTCTTCCATAAGTGAATCTGTAGCCCTAAAAACTGGAATTGAAACACTTAAAGCAGCTTGTATTGCACCATTTTTTCGTAAGGGGACTGCAATACATTGTATTTCTAAGTTTGCTTCTTCCTTTTCGTAGGCAATACCCTCGAGCCTAACTTTTTCAACTTGTTGTAAAAACTTGTCGAAATCAGTTATGGTATTTTTTGTGAGTGCAATAAGACCTTCTGGAAAGAGGGCTCTTATATCATCTTCTGAATGACCAGATAAAATAGCTTTACCTAATGCTGTTCCATAGGCAGGAAGCCTTTTTCCTATTGAAGAATACATTCTAATAGCTTTTTTTGAATCTTCTTTGTGCAAGTAAAATATGTCACTACCATCCAACACTCCTAAATGGCACGTTTCAGAACAACTTTCCACAATCAAGTGAATCTCTTTTTTTACTTCAGCTAAAAGATCAAAATGGTCAAAAAATCTTTGGCCAACTTCAATAATTTTGATACCGAGCATATATTTTTGAGTTCCCTTTACTACATGTAAAAAATGTGATTTTTGTAGTGTTTGCACAATGGGAAATAAAGTACCTTTAGGAATTTTAGTTAAGCGCACTAATTCCGAAAGTGTAACTCCGTCTTTATGAGTTGAGACAACCTCCATAACTCGAATAACGCGCCATGTGGGTTTATGCTGTAATGATTCCATTGATAATTGTCCTTTTTTATTAACAATAATGATAAAAGATTGAGAAAAAAAAAGCAAGCACTTTTAACTAAAGAAAAATAGTGTTTATGAAGTAAAAAATCTTGACAAACCTAAAATATCTATGATATAATATAATATACGAACAGTGGTCGTATATACAAACAAAAAAAAGATTCTTGTTATCTTTTTTACGTAAAAGAATGTTATAACTAAGTTTCTGCTTATTATGACAAATTAGTTCATTAGGAGGAAAAAATGAAACTATCAAAAATTATTGCTATTGCGTTAATAGCTACAATGTGTGTAGGTACAGTATTTGCTGGAGGAACTTCAGACGCAGCAGCTGATTTCCCTAAGAAAAACATTACCGTTATTTGTCCATGGGGCGCAGGTGGTGGAACAGATGCAATTTTGCGCGCTCTTTGTGCAGCTGCTGAAAAGAATATGGATGTAACCCTTACTGTTGAAAACAAAACAGGTGGTGCTGGGGCTATTGGTCACGCAGCAATTAAAAATGCAAAAACTGACGGTTACACTGTTGGTATGATAACATTTGAGCTTAACTCACTTCCACAACAAGGTCTTATTGACTTCACTTATGCTGATTATGATCCGCTAATGTTGGTAAACTCAGATGCAGCAGCATTGACTGTTAAAGCAGATGCTCCTTACAACTCAGTTGAAGAGTTTGTGGCTTATGCTGCAGCTAACCCAGGTGAGATTTCAATTGGTAACTCAGCTCCTGGTTCAGTATGGCATATCGGTGCAGGTCTTTTAGCTAATGAAACTGGTATAAGCGTAAAACACATTGCTTTTGAAGGTGCAGCACCTGCTGTAACTGCTTTAGCTGGTGGACATATTCAAGCAGTTACTGTTTCTCTTGCAGAAGTAAAAGCACAAGTTGATGCAGGAAACTTAAAAGTATTAGGTGTTATGGATGAAGAAAGAAGTAAAAACTTCCCTACAGTTCCTACATTTAAAGAACAAGGTTTTGATATTGTTTATGCAACTTGGAGAGGTTTAGCACTTCCTAAAGGTGTTGATCCAGCTATTAAAGCAACTCTTTTAGCTGCGTTTGAAAAAGGTATGCAAGATCCAGAATTCTTAGCTCTTGCAGATAAAATGAACTTAAATATTAACTATCTAGATTCAGCTGATTTTGCAGATTTCTTAGCAGCTAACTATGAAGCTGTTACTACAACATTAGTTGAAACAAAGTTATTAGACTAATTTTCGGCTTAATTAAATAATGGAGTTGTTCTCTATATGAGAACACTCCTTTTTTATTATTAAAAAAGATTCACTTCTGTCTTTTTACTACTACAATAGCATCGCTATTGGATAGGAGAAAAAAATGAAAAAAGCAAATATCATCGCAGCATGTATCGGTATTATTTTTTCTGTATATGCTTTTGCTGTAACGCTAACTTTTAAGAAGTTTCCGTTAGTACCCGTTGGACCTGAATTTTTCCCAAGATATTTATCTATTGGTTTATTTATATGTTCAGCAGTTTTGTTAGTACAATCAATTTTAAGTACATCAAAAGATACTGCTCCCACTCTTAGTATTTTTGATAAAGGTATGCAACGCCTATTAATTTCACTAGCAATAGTAATTATATATGTTATTTCTTGGAGTTATCTAGGTTTCTTGCTTTCTACTCCAATTTTACTTTTTATTATTATGCATATGCTAGGGATGAAAAAGATTTCTACCAAAATCATTGTATCTGTGTGTGCTTCAGTTGGAATATTTTTTCTATTCAAGTTAATCTTGAACATTGAAATGCCACTCGGATTTATGGACGGAATTTTTTAGGGGGACTAAATGGACTTTGAATTATTGTTTTCAAGTTATGGAGCTATATTTACTCCACAAATATTATTAATGATTTTTGTAGGAGCAGCCGGTGGTGTTTTACTTGGAGCTGTTCCAGGTTTAACCGCTACAATGGGTATTGCTCTTCTCATTCCTTTCACATATGGAATGGACTTAATACCATCAATTGGTATGCTATTAGGTATTTATTGTGGTGGTATGTATGGTGGGTCAATTGCTGCCATTCTTATTCGTACACCAGGGACACCTGCAGCTGCAGCAACTGTTATGGATGGGTACCCAATGGCTCAAAAGGGTGAGGCAGGTCGTGCCTTATCTATAGCTATGTTTTCATCCTTCTTTGGTGGGCTAATTGGTGCTATCGTAATGACATTCTTGTCACCGCTAGTATCGAAACTTGCATTACGTTTTGGCCCTGCAGAATATTTCACCTTAGCTGTATTTGGCTTATCAGTAATTATTTCTATCTCAGGAAGATCTATAACAAAAGGTTTAATGAGTGCATTCTTTGGACTACTTATTTCTACAGTAGGTATGGATAAAGTAAGTGCTTACTTACGCTTTACAAAAGCACCAGGACTTTTTGAAGGTATGCCTTTTATTCCAACCTTGATAGGATTATTTGCACTCTCAGAAGTATTTTCAGGAATTGAAAGAATTTTATCTTCTGAAAAAATTGATGCAAAGATTAATGGTGTGCTTCCTTCTCTTAGTGATATTAAGAAAATTTGGAAAAATATTATACGTGGTGGCCTTATCGGAACATTCATTGGGGCTATTCCAGGTGCAGGAGGAGACATTGCAGCCTTTGTGTCTTATAGTGAGGCAAAGAGAACTTCAAAGCATCCTGAAAAATTTGGAACAGGTGTTCCAGAAGGAATAGCTGCAACCGAATCCGCTAACAATGGTTGTTCTGGTGGGGCTATGATACCGCTTCTTTCTTTAGGTGTACCCGGTGACTCTGTTACTGCAGTGTTATTAGGTGCCTTTATTATGAAAGGTATCCAACCTGGACCAATGATGTATGTTGATCAGCTTTCTGTTGTATACCAGGTATTTGCAGCCTTAATTCTTGCAAACCTTGCAATGTTAATTGTAGGAATGTGTGGAGTTAAATTCTTTTCTAAAATTATTTCAATTGAAAAGAAGATATTACTACCTGCAATTTTAGTCGTGTCTCTTGTAGGTGCTTACTCGATTAATGGAAATACATTTGATGTATACTTAGCAATAGCATTTGGTATTGTGGGATATTTATTCCAAAAGTATGATTTTCCATTATCTCCAATTCTGTTAGCCCTAATCTTAGGACCACTTTCAGAAAGTAACTTAAGACGTTTTATGCAAATTGAAGATGGTAATTTCATGGTAATTTTCACAAAACCTATTTGTGTTATTTTTATTGTTTTAGCAATTGCATCACTTGTAGTTTCAGTATTTAATCAAAAGAAGATTAATAAAAAAATTGCACAAGATTCATAATATATAATAGAAGAAAACGTAAAAAAAACGACTAAAACAGGTGTTTTAGTCGTTTTTTTATCTACAATTCTTGCCCTTCTAAGCGATTGTGTACGTTCTCCCGAAGTAGGGCATATGCTACTGATGCAAGCGGAATACAGAGTAGAATCCCCGTTACACCCATAAGTGTTCCACCAATACTCACAGCAGCTAAAACCCACATTCCAGGAAGACCGATTGAGTCTCCTACAACTTTTGGATAAATAAGATTTCCTTCTAATTGTTGAATTATTATAAAAATAATTAAAAAGTAAAGTGCTTGTATAGGATCTTCTATTAGGAGTAAAAAAGAGCCCACGCCTGCACCAAAAAAAGCTCCTACAATTGGAATAATTGAACTAAATCCAACTACTACCCCAATGAGTACTGCAAACGGTATTTGAAAGATACTAAGTGTCAACACAATAAGCGAACCGAGAATTATGGCTTCTAAACATTGGCCGGTAATAAAGCGACTAAATGCTCTTTCAATCATTGAAAAGATACGAACAAGTTGAACAGATTTATCATGGCTAATGTATGCAAATATAATTTTCTTGAATTGACGGCTAAGAACTTCTTTTTGTAAAAGTATATATAAAGCAAATACAATTGCTACAAAAAGTTTTGCAATAAGGGAAAAAGCTCCCGTAGCTACAGATATAGTACTATCAAATACGCTTACAATTCCTGTTTGTAAAAAGGCTATAACAGAATTACGTATTTCATTAAAGTTTATAGAATTTAAAAAGCTTTCAATTTCGCTGTTATTATTAAAGAATGTAATAGTTTTTTCTCGAGCTTCTGGTAAAAAT
>CAYJLQ010000105.1:0-5409 GCA_964370725.1 uncultured Treponemataceae bacterium | reverse complement strand
GGTGGATTTACTTGGTCAGTTGAAACACAAGTTGGAATTAACTGAATGTCTCTACCAAAGGCTTTATCAAAAAGAGGACGCATTGGCCTGTCTATAAGACGAGAAACAAGAATTTCCTTATCCTTTGGTCTACCTTCTCTTTTTACGAAACCGCCAGGAATTTTACCTGCGGCGTAGAATTTTTCGTTGTAGTCAACAGTTAGAGGAACATAGTCTAATCCCTCTTGAGCTGATGATGATGCACAAACAGTTGCTATAATTGCAGAACCACCGAAACGAGCATACACTGTTCCGTTTGTTTGTTTTGCAATAAGTCCTGTTTCTAAAATGAGCTCTTCATCACCAATTTTATAACTTACTCTTTGAATCATATTTTCTCCGATAACTTCGCGTAAGCGATGCGGCATAAAAACCGCAAAAGCAGCTTGGTATAGATTATACAAACTGCATAAAATAAAAATATAGGGATGTGATTACATCATCATCCCTTTTACGTGTAAAACCTATTTTCGTAAACCAAGTTCTTTAATAAGAGCACGGTAGCCTTCGAGGTTAGTTCTTTGAAGATATTTTAACAATCTTCTTCTTTGACCAACTAACATGATAAGACCGCGTGAAGCGCTTTTATCTTTTTTGAACATTTTACAGTGTTCTGTTAATTGCTTAATTCGTTCAGTCAATAATCCGATTTGAACTTTTGTGTTACCAGTGTCTTTGTCGTTTGCACCGAGGTTTGATACAACTGCTGTTGTTTTTTCTTTTGTAAGTGCCATTACTTACTCCTTATTTTTATTCCCTTTAGGTTACATAGGTTATTCAGCTTAACTTACTTATATAAAAGTAATAACGTTAAACTGTTCGTTCTCAACGTTGTTTGGAACATTCAGGCGAAGGTTGATGTAATCCAAATACAAAACACTTGAAAACTGTTTGCTATTATTTTTCGTATCAATGCTTACAGAATACTCACCGTTAGGCGGTAATACTTGTACAATACTTTTCCTGTCAATTAGCATGCATGATTCTTCATTGTCAACTACACAGTTAAGCCCTTGCAAATCAATTGCATAGGGAGCACAAAGCAACTCTTTACATTTATTTAATTTACCAGAAACAATAAATTGCCTTACTACTGATGAACTTATTGTATGCATCGAAACACGAATAAGAGGTGCAATAACAAAACATATATTGTTTTCTTTTGCAAAGGTTTCTATATGTGCTGTATCGGTTTGTCCTTTATAACCGCACCGAAAACCTTCTCCAACTGTTAAAAATTGCATAGCACAATGTTCAACCAGAATGCGTAAAAATATAGCTCCCTCTATTTTACTGAAATTCTTAGAAAAGTCAATCACTATAACAAAATCAAATCCCCATTTTTCAAATGTTTTTAATCGTAGCCTAAGTGTCGAAATATCACCTGCATAGGAATCTTTTTCTTTAAGCATTCTTGGTGAATGCGCAAACGTTACCAAACCTGCTTGTTTATTATTTCGTTTTGCATAATCTAAAACTTTATCACATAATGTCTTATGTCCAATATGTGGCCCATCGAATCCCCCTACAGCTAAAGCTGATCCGGTAAAATAATCATAACAGGGAGAATCTGGCAGAGAGGAGTGTAATATGTCATCCCAAAAAAATACTTTCATAGAATATGTCCATAATAACACATGGTAACGCAAACGTCAATGTGCTATGATTTTGATTGCGTTTGTATAAGCTCTTGTGCAATTTCTCGACGAGCTTTACGAGTAGTCATCGCTTGCTTTTCTATAAACTTATGTGCTTCTTCTTCTGTCATTGAATAATGGGCTATCAGAATACACTTTGCCCTATCAACAATTTTAATTTCTTCAATTTTATTTTGTAGCGCTGTATTTTTTTTTTGCATAGATTGCATTTTTTTATACAATGCTTGAGCGGCTTTAATAGATACCCAAAAAGTAGACCTATCTATAGGCTTAGGAATCGCAATAACACCAAACATTTCAATTTTTTCCGATACCTCATCAAAGTATTCTGTATCAACTAGCATAAGAACCTGGCTTACATTTTTTTCAGCTAAGTACTCTGCAAGTTCTTCTCCGTTTTCATCTGGCAAAGGAGAATCTACAATGTATACATCATAGTCTATTTCTATGGTCATAAGACGTGCCAATTGAGCCGTAAATACTGAGGATATTTGCTCAATTCCAGCACTTTGTAAAAGTTCTGTAACAAAGCTTATAGTTTTTTTTGAATTTGAAACAATAAGTGCCTTTTCCATCGATTTTCCTAAAAATTGCTATGCTATATTGTAGGAAAATAGCTATTAAAATAGAAATCTTGCTTATCGCCTGCTCGTAAAAAAGCTTCTTGTTCTAAACGTTTTTGTGCACAGTATTTTTTTACAACATCATCACCAAGCACATCTCGTATAAACTTTGAGCTTTCACACAAATCAAGTGCTTCACCAAGGCTTGATGGAAGCTTTTGTAATGATGCTGTAACTGATTCATCTGCTTCGTATAAATCTTCATTAACTTCTTTTGAAAGAGAAAGTGATTTTTTTATACCATCCATCCCAGCAGCAATAATAAGTGCAAACCCAAGATACGGATTCATTGCAGGATCTGGAGAGCGTAGCTCCATTCTTACCTTATTACCTTGAGCTGCTGGGATTCTAATAAGCTGAGATCTATTTTGATGTGACCATGATACATATTTTGGGGCTTCTAAATGGCCAAAACGTTCATACGAATTTGTAAGGGGATTTAAAAAAGCAGTAATTTCAGGTGTCTTTTCTAATACCCCTGCAATAAAGCTTTCTGCTTCTTTTGAATGTCCCTCTGTAATATTTTTAAAAACATTAGAACCATTCTTAAAAAGCGAAACATTGGTGTGAAGACCGCTTCCACTTTTTCCAGAAAGGGGCTTTGGCATAAAGGACGCAAAAAGACCATTTCTTGTTGCAATAGTTCTTACAACCGTTTTTAATGTTAAAAGATTATCGGCACATGATAGGGCGTCTGAAAAAATAAAGTCTATTTCATTTTGACCAGGGCCTCTCTCGTGATGTGAGGATTCAGGCTTTATTCCCATTTCTTCTAAGTATAAACATATTTCACGGCGAACATTTTCACCTTTATCAAGTGGAGCTATATCCATATAGCCACCATTGTCAAAGGGTTGTAAAGTAGGCTCTGCATTCTCATCTGTTTTAAATAAGTAGAACTCACTTTCTGCACCAATGTTGCAAAGATAACCCTCTTTTTCACAATCACCCATAACGTTTTTAAGAATAGTTCTGGTATCACAGTTATAAGCTGTTCCATCAGGATTTTTAATCGCACAATAAAAGCGCACTACTCTACCTTGCTGTGGCCTCCACGGTAAAATGGTAAGAGTTTCTGCTTCTGGAAATAAAAAAAGGTCAGACTCTACCACACCTGAAAAACCATCTATTGCACCACCATCGAAAGATATACCAGTCTCAAAGGCGCCCTCAAGTTCGTGTGGCATTATTGATATATTTTTTTGCCTTCCGAACAAGTCGCAAAATGCAAGGCGGATAAATTTAACATCATTTTCTATTACAAATTCTAATACTTCTTTTACGGTACTATTCATATTTTTTCCTTTAACTAACTATATCATATTCTAAGCTTAATTACAATTTATTAATCCACAGATTAAAGGATTACACAGATTTTTACTATTACATATTGTAGAACTCTTGCACGTATCATATAAAAGCTAAAAATATTTATTTTTTTGGCATAAATAAGTTTTCCCATTACTAGAAGGTCATTGTGGCACTTAACAATAGAAATCCTATTAATCTGCGTAATCTGTGGACAAACCCTTTGTTATAAACTTGAATATCCCATCAAAAATGTGTCTACTTCTCTTGCAACGTCTCGTCCTTCTCGAAGAGCCCATACAACTAAGCTTTGGCCTCGTCTCATGTCTCCTGCAGAAAAAACTTTTTCATTGTTAGTTTTAAAGCTTGTAGTTGCTACATTTCCCCTATTGTCAACTTCAACATCAAAGGCATCGGTAACATAATTTTCAGAACCTAAAAAACCTGCTGCAATAAGTACAACATCAGCATCAATATAAAACTCTTCGCCTGTTGGAACCATCATCATTCTACCTGATTCTTCATCTTTTTTAGATTCAAGTTTGCTTATCATTGCACCTTTTACGTTTCCGTCTTTATCAAGATCAAAATATTTTACCGTTGTTTGGTACAATCTTGGATCTTCTCCAAAAACGGCGATAGATTCGTTTTGGCCGTAGTCTGTCTTTAGCACCTTTGGCCATTGTGGCCACGGATTATCTTCTGCTCTTTCTACCGGTGGTTTTGGCATCATTTCAAGCTGTGTTACAGACTTACATCCGAGGCGAATTGAACTACCTACGCAGTCATTTCCGGTATCTCCCCCACCAATTACAAGAACATTTTTATCTTTTACATCAATTGCTTTTCCGTCTGCAAGGTCTGAGTCAAGTAAGCTTTTTGTTACAGTGGTTAGGAAATCTACTGCAAAGTAAATTCCCTTTGCGTCACGACCTTCAACTTGAACATCTCTTGGTTTTGAAGCTCCACAACATAGAACTACAGCGTCAAAATCTTTTAAGAGTTCATTTGCATCTTTATTTTTTCCAACATCAACGCTTGTTTCAAAAACTACACCTTCTTGCCCCATTAAGCGAATTCTTCTATCAATAACTGATTTTTCAAGTTTCATATTTGGAATACCATACATTAAAAGCCCACCAAGCCTATCAGAGCGCTCAAATACATGAACATTGTGGCCCCTCTTATTTAACCATTCTGCGGTAGATAAACCACTAGGCCCAGAGCCTATTACCGCAACATTTTTTCCAGTACGTGCAGGCGGCTGCACTGGCTCTAAAAAGCCTTCTTTCCATGCTTTTTCGATTATTGCATATTCATTTTCTTTAACGGTAACAGAGTCGCCACTGGTCATTCCACATGTACACGCAGCTTCACAAAGAGCTGGGCACACCCTCGAAGTAAACTCTGGAAAGCGATTTGTTGACATAAGTCTCTTAAGAGCTAGCTTCCATTGTCCTTGGTATACAAGGTCATTCCATTCTGGAACAAGGTTGTTTAAAGGACAACCACTTGTCATACCTGCAATCATTACACCACTTTGACAAAACGGAACACCGCAATCCATACATCTTGATGCTTGCGTCTTTTGTTCATCTTCTGTTATGTGAATATGAAATTCTTTGAAATTTTGTATTCGTAATAAGGGGTCAACTTCCTTACTACTGTTTCGTGTATAATCTAAAAATCCTGTTATCTTTCCCATATCTAAATCCTTATATTTGACTTCGTAATTTTTACGACTATTTCTTTAGTGCGTAAAATGCTTCAACTTGTGCTTG
>CAYJLQ010000104.1:0-5491 GCA_964370725.1 uncultured Treponemataceae bacterium | reverse complement strand
GTTTTTTATTTACGCTTAGAAGTCCTAGCCTACTACTGTTATATTTTACTTCCTGCTTGTAATTCAGTATTGCAAGCAATAAAAAAACCGAAATTTGTTATGTGGATTGGCTTTTCTCGCCAGCTTATTTTACCCGCAATTGTTTTTTATATACTTAGCGCCGTATTTGGATTAAAAGCGCGAGGCATTTTTATAGGTATTGCTGCAATAAACTGGATTGCGGCTATTATTGCACTTGTTTACACATTGTATTCAATTAGAAAACTTATTCTCAAGAAAGAACTGGAACATAACGAACAGTAAGCTCGGGGATGTTGATATCCATTGCCTTAACTTGTATTACATCGTTTAACTGAGTATTTGGGCTTATTCCGATTAAGGCTTCTTGTGCAATTGACGGAATGAGAATAACTGCTTGCTTATCTTTTAATTCAACAACTACCGCATCCCCTACCCAATCAGGATTTCTTGCTAAATATACGAGCGTCCAATGAAGACTGCTTTTGCGCTCGGCCTTAACCGTTGCAGAACTGGCAGCATCGCCTGCACTAATACGATCAAGCATTTCATCTTTATCTAAAAGTTCGCGACCGTCAATAAAGCTACGTAATTGTTGATGTGAAACCAAATCACTATAGCGGCGCAACGGACTAGTAACTTGCGAATACATAAGTATGCCTAAACCTGCATGCCCTCGAGGAGTAATGCCAACAGAGCGGCGTTTCATACATCTTCTTAAACGATACTGCCCCGCAAGCCCAGAAGGTATTTCTTTTGGAAGGTCTGGCGATTCTTGCGAAACATACGGAAAGGCAATGCTATGTTTAAAGGCAAACGTTGCTGCTGCTTCGCCTGCTAAAAGCATACATTCACGGACCACTTCTGAAGACGTTGTTTGGCTTACAGAATCTATTGTAACATCAACATCATTTTCTATTTTTTTTACTTTTAAATGTACTTCAGGAAGGTCAATAAAAACAGCTTCGTTTTTCTTTCTTTTTTCTATATTACGCTTTGCAATTTCGTAAAGAGGCGCAAGATAGCTTTCATGTTGTAGTTCATCAGCTTTTTCATACGTAAATCTTGCTACCTTTACAAATGTTTTTAATACTTCCGTTTCTGCTATTGTTCCATCATCATTTAATTTTATTTTAAAAGATAGAGCCCTTGATAATTCTGGGGGATTAAGTTCTTCAGCCAAACCAAGAGCATAGTCGGTTAGCGATTCTTCTGCAAGCATACGAGATGCACCTTCAGGAAGATACAATGTAGCACCTCGAGCACGTGCTGCAATATCTATTGGAGAGTCTGGCATTACGGTACTTGCAGGGTCAGCAACATGAACCCATAAATATTCTCCGTCAAAAGCTACCGCATCATCGGGGTCGGTACTCCATGCATTGTCTATGGCATACGCAATATGATTAACCGTTGTTCTGTCTTCATTTGGTGGATGGCTTAAATGCTCGCTTGCCGATTGCTTTGACAAATTAAAGCGTGATGGATGAGGGTTTCGAGAATAATTCCACACCCCTGTATCCAAAAGAAGTTTATGAGCTTTTTCTGGGCTACACGAAAAACCCGCTTCTTTCATAATTTTTGACGTAGCAGTTTTTCCAAGTGCAAGCGATTCAATTTCCCCCATAAAAATACCATCTTGAGGAAGTTCCAGTTGTTTTTGTTTTAACCGTGCAATAAAAGCTGTTCTAATTTCTTGCTCTTTACCTTTTTCATTTTCTTTTTCAACTATAGCCTTAGCCTCTTCTTCTGTTCTAAGTGAAAATGTAGGTTCATGAGGGTTTTGAATTGGTAATGGATTAAAGCGTGAATGGTGAATAAGAGCTGAATAAAGTGCCCATGCTTTTTGAGGAGGAAAATCTCCAAGAGATAGCTCTGCTATTTGCGAAAGAGAAAACTGCTCCCCATCTTCATCTTGTAACAATTCCCATGTTTCAAGTAAAGAGTCATTTAGTAAAGAATCATTTTCTTTTTCTATTGAAGAAAGTGAAGTTATTGGCCCTAAGTGTAAAAGTGCAATATCTTTTTCTCGAACCAGTTGGCTTCCACCTGAAAAACTTATTGCATACTTATCGCCCGCTTCAGTTACAAACGCTGCCTGATTTTTATATAGTACAATACTTCCCTTTTTTATCATTATTATTCCTTATGACAAAAGTATAACAGACAATGTAGTTTGTCGCAAGAGAAACAAGCAAAGAATAGAGGACGCAAAACTTTTTATTACTCTTTACATTTTGCATCCGTATTATTACATTCTTTTTTGTTAAAAGTATTTACAATCTTACTAAAAGAATTTTTGCTCGCTCTTTTTTATCAGACATTTTCATTGCTAGCCGTGATAAAAACTTAAGATTTTTAATTATTGAACGTGCTTTTTCAAAATAGAGTGGAGATGAAATTAATTCTATATTATTATCTTCACAAAATTTATGTTCATCATCAAGAGAAAACAAAATTAAAGCACTATTATTCCCTGTTTTTTTTACAATTTTATTTGCAATCTTTACAGCAAAAGAATCGAGAGTATCAAAAAGCAAATGAGAACCAGGAAATGTAGATTTTAAATCTGCAATAAGTTTTGTAATCACTTCTTCTTCAAAATAAAGAAAAACCCCTGATGCTACAAATAAAACAGGCTTTGTTTTATCAATTTGATTTGCCCACGACATATTAGTAATGTCGCCTATAATATAGGTTTCATTTTCGGCTTTACCTAAAAGTTTTTCGCGATGATTAATAACGCTTTCAAAATCTATTTGATAATAATGCACAGAAGAAGATTGTATTCGATAATTCATTGTTTCGAAACCTGCCCCTAGGCATACAATGTTAACTTCTTTATTTTTTTCTAAAAACTCTCTTGTTAGCGCATCTTTAAGATAGAAACGAGTTGCAATAGAAATAGTTGTATATTCGTTTGTCCCTTCATTTACTCGTTTTACTTGTTCTAAGTTTGCATACTGCAGCGCTTTTTCGTCATAAAAGTATTCTGGGAACATTTTTGATGCAGAAATACGTCCTGCAAAGGGAATAAAACAAGTGTCTTCCACCCCACTAAATTGAATATCACTCATACCACACTTCCTTCGCTCTCCATAATACAACATATTTTTATATTTTGTATTATTTTAAACATTTTTTAATTTATTGTACAGTTTAGTATAAGCATTTATTAAAGAAAGTCAAGAACAAGTGTGTAATAGATTTGTGAACTTAGATAAAAAAAATGAGTATTCTACAAAGTAAAATACTCATAAGTTACAGATTCTATAACATTAATTTTTGCGAACCTCATTTAAAAGCTCTTCGCCATTTTCAAAGGCTTTTATATTACCTAGCGTTACTTGCGCAATTGCAGTTAAAGCTTCTTCAGTTAAAAATGCTTGATGGCTAGATACAATAACATTTGGCATAAAAAGAAGACGTGCTAAAACATCATCTTGGATAACGGTAGTAGACCAGTCTTCAAAGAAATATTCATCTTCTTCTTCGTAAACATCTAATGCGGCTCCACCAAGTTTTTTATCTTTTAATGCTTCAATTAAAGCCTTTGTATCGATAAGGGCACCTCGACCTGTATTAATTATTACAGCATCTTCTTTCATTTTTGAAAGACTTTCTTCATTTATTATATGCCGAGTTTCTTTTGTTAAAGGGCAATGCAAGGTTACCACATCGCTGTCTCGAAATAACCTTTCAAGCGTGGTATATTCAACATCATATTCTTCAGCCCAAGATTTGTCTTCGTATGCATCATAGGCTAGAACTTTCATACCACAGCCTTTCATAATTTGAGCCATAAGTTTTCCTATTTTACCAGTTCCTATAACACCACAGGTTCTGCCAAAAAGATCTCGCCCTGTAAGTCCTTGCAATTGAAAGTTTCCATCTCGTGTTCTATTAAATGCAAGTGGTATTTTTCGTGTCAGTGAAAACAAAAGTGCCGCTGAATATTCTGCAACTGAGTGCGGTGAGTATGCGGGAACACGAACAACGGGAATTTTTCCTTGGGCTGCAGTTAAATCTACATTATTAAAACCTGCGCACCGCATTGCAATAAGCTTTATGCCAAGCTCATGTAAGATATCTATAGTTTTTTTATCGAGTTTATCATTTACAAAGGCACACACTACATCAGCACCTTTTGCAAGCATAGCAGTTTTTGCATTTAAGTGTGGCTCGAGAAAGTCAATATCATATAAAAAGGTGCGGTTTTGTTTTGTAAAAAAGTCTATGTCATAAGGCTTTGCATCAAAGAATGCTACGGTAAATGTTTGTTTAGATTTCATTGTAAATCCTCCATATAAAATTAATATAACTATTCTAGTTATTCTTTTAAAGTGATTATATCACATTATTCAAAATAAGACAATTGTTTGTTTTTAATATTAAGAATAAAACACCCCTAAATTTGCAAAAAAATATGCAGAAAATTGAATTTTCTACCGATAATAGTGTATAATAGAATATACAGAAAAGTGGAGAACTGTAATGGGAAAAACTGGAGATTTCATATCTCGTCCAAAAAAGGATGCACATAATCACCTCAATTTAGGAATGCGTTATAGCAAGTATGTCCCTTGGGCAGGATTTTCTATTCCTAACTTTCCAAGAAAGCTTACAGGCTTAACAGAAATGCATGAAATTCTTGCAGAATACACAAGACCAAGAAGCGCAACAGCAAAAGATGTTGAAGACTTACTCACAATGACTGTTGAAACTGCAATTGATGATGGTGTTACAATATTGGAAGGGAGCGCTGATATAGGTTTTATTAACCACTTTGGAAGCGTTGAAAAATTCCTAAAAGCAGTACAATCAATTCAAATAAAATTTAAAGATAAAATAGATTTTCGCCCAGAACTCGGAATGGGTAAAACATTTGATTTTGCTTCTATTGAAAAATGGGCTCCTGCATGTATTGAAAGTGGTATATTTAAGAGCATTGACCTTTACGGACCTGAAGTATTAGAAGGGCTCGAAAAGTTCAAACCTTTATTCAAGCTTGCAGAAAAAAAAGGTTTAAAAACAAAGGCGCACGCTGGAGAGTTTTCAGATGCAAAGTCAGTTCAAGATGCAGTTGAATATTTTGACTTACAAGAAATTCAGCATGGAATAGGTGCTGCAAATGATAAAAATGTAATGAAGTTTTTAGCAAAAGAAAAAACACGGCTTAACGTATGCCCCCAAAGTAATGTTATGCTTTCTGCTGTGAAAAGCTTAGAAACTCACCCTATAAAAAAACTATACGATGCAGGCGTAAATGTAACTATTGCAACTGACGATGTATTATTCTTTGATAAAACTGTAAGTGAACAATGTGATGATTTAGTAAAAATTGGAATGTTTTCAAAAGACGAAATTTTCGATATTCTCGATAAAAGCATTATTGACTAAAAAAGCGACTGTCCAAAAACGGACAGTCTTTTTTTATGCTTCTTTTTTCTTTGGAACCTTTATTGTTGCAGCA
>CAYJLQ010000103.1:0-5509 GCA_964370725.1 uncultured Treponemataceae bacterium | reverse complement strand
GTCACTTCTAATGATTGAAACTGCAATTCACCTAGAAAATGTTGACTTCCTAGACGCGATTTATGACCGGGAATATTCAATTCTTAGAGAAGGTGAGCGCGGCCTAACCGATTTCTATTTTTCATACGAAGCCCTCAAACATGCTAAAAAAACAGGTTGTGCGTTTACGCCAGATCTCGTAGCAGAGTTTGAAAAGAAAGACAACATCCCAATGGAAATAGACTTTAGGTTAACGCCAAGGATAATTATTAATTAACAATGAATAATTAATAATTGAGCCGTTAACATCTGTAAAACCCTAAATCTTTACTACGAGAGATTTTTGTATATACAAGAATTCTCTGTAGTAAAAAGAGGGGTGTAAGTTATTGCGGGTGCAATATTTTCGATGTTTTGTCACGATTATGTATGATTTTTTTCAAAAAAGCACCATTTATTGTAAAATAATTGCTAAATGAGATGCTTTTTACTTGACAAATTCTACGTTTGCCCTCATACTACATGTAGATACGTTTCTTAAAATGTAATGTCATCTGAATGTTCTGTCAGAAGAAGTTTTACTTTGCAAACAAGCTTTTGCCCTTTAATTTCTTTCCGATTATATGTATTCCGATCCCACAGAAATTGAAAGTAACGTAAAACACTATTGTAATAGCCCGAGATAAAAGCATTAATTTTAGAGGTTTTTATTGGCGTTACATTATTTTGAAGAGGTATGTAAGAAATGGCTCAAAAACTTTATGTTGGCAATTTAGCCTACGGAACGAGCGACGAGGCACTGGGAAACGCATTTTCTCAGTACGGAGAAGTGTTATCAGCAGTTGTAATTAAAGACCGCGAAACACAAAGATCAAAAGGTTTTGGTTTTGTTGAAATGGCAGAGCAATCTTGTGCAGAAGCAGCAATGACAACATTGAACGGCACAGAGCTTGATGGAAGAATGATTCGTGTAAATATTGCAGAAGATAGACCAAGAACATCAAGACCTCCAAGAAGAGATTATTAATACTAATTGATGTTGGAAAGAAAGTTCATCGATACTAATCGATGAACTTTTTTTATGTTCAAACAAATTTATATCATAGACATACTGTTTAAATAATGGCTTTTAGCCGATATGAAAGTATGCACTTTTTAACTGAAGACTTTTTACAGTTTATTTCACCAGAATGTAATAGACTTGAATTTATAAAAGAATACCTAAATCAAAATGAAATTCCCTATAGTGTAATACCAATTGATGAGTATAACCATATTTATATACAATTTCCTGAACGCACCTATAACCCTATGTTTAAAATGAAAACAGTTATAGCACACTACGATAGAGCACTGGGACCAAATGGCGAATATATAACACCTGGGGCAAATGACAATTCTGCTGCTGTGTTTCAGGTTCTTCTTTGGGCAAAGCGAATACTAAGTACTCCTATCTATAGGGAAAATGCCAGTAATGTGCGAATCTTTTTAACAGACGGAGAAGAAATGGGAAGCGCCCAAACGCAAGGTGCTTTTGCGCTAGCTAACCTGTTTAAGCGAATGAGGCTTGCACATGATGATGTGTATGTGCTAGATGGCTGCGGGCGAGGTGATGTGTTAGCGGTTTCAAATGCTGGGCGTTCAAGTAAAGCTCCCTTAAGCTTTATTAAAAAATTTGACATTTTATTTGAAAAAACATGTAAGCTTGCAAGAGAAGCGGGGCAAGGGAAGTGGATTACCATTCCTGTACCGTATAGCGATAATGCTGGCTTTATTGCAAATGGGATACCAGCTGTAGCTCTTACAATGCTTCCCTCAGATGAAGCCTCAGAGTATATGAGAAACTTACAAAAAGATAGAAATCTTGCAAATTCTGTAATGACAAAGGGTGTTGCAGCACACGGTGCAGGCTTTTTAAGCATGGATTCTCGCTCTAGTGCCTCTTCTATTGCAGCGCTCAGAGAAGCAAATATTGAACCTGCAGAAGCTCTTTTAATGAGTGAAAAACTTCCCCGAACATGGCGCATGATGCATACTGAGCACGACAATGCTGCAAATCTTAGTGAGCAAGCCTTTATGACTATGGCACGCTTTCTTGATGCTTTAGCAGAAAACAAATCAATGGCTTAATTTAAAAATATGACTTTAATTGACAGTCATATAAAAATTTGGTACTATAAACAAAATACGGGCAATGGCGCAGTTGGTTAGCGTACAAGTCTGGGGGACTTGGGGTCCCCGGTTCAAATCCGGGTTGCCCGATAGTATTTTATCATTTTATTTTAATATTCATACATAATATAACAAATATTTGTAACATCTTAGCCTTTCCAATTGTTTAATTTGTGTATAACACTGGAGGTAGTGTATGTCAAATTTTGTTTATGTGAAAGCACCTTTGAAAATGATTATTTTTTGTTATTTTGCAATTTTGTTTCCACTCTTCTTTTCCCTCTTTCAATTATTATATTATGGAGTTTATTCTTGGAGCGATGTTCCATTAATACTAGGTTCTCCTATCCTTATTCCTTATCAAGTGGTGGTATATTTACTTCCAGGAATAATTCTTGCAATTGTGAATAAAAAATTTTCAAAGTTTGATGGGAGTGATGAATCTATCGATAAAGGAAATCGACTCGCTATAACATATATGAATGTTATTTTAGGCCTCCCTATTTTACTAAACTTGATTACAGGTTTGTTTGTAAATAAGGTTAATGAATCTATTGGGGTGCCCTTAGATCCTTTTGCAATGATATTAAATAACTTTGGTTTAATGTTTACATTTGGAACATTCTTTTCTATGCAAGCATTAACTACCTATCAAAAATGGTTAAGCTGGCTTCCCTTTAAGAAAAAGTACATGATGATGGCTCAAAAGTACCGAATGCTAGTGCTTGTTTTCTTTGCATTATCAGGACTCTTTTTAACAAATTTTTCAGTACCAATGATAATTGGATCAGAACGTTTTACTATTAGCGTGTATATGCAACTTGTACTTCCTTTAGCAGCATTAAGCTTAGTTGTAAGTTTGCTTACAATTAGAACTTTTGCAATAGATACAGAAAGAACGCTTAATAGAATAAACCACGCGCTAGAACTTTTAGCAGAAAAAAAATACACATTTGATCCATTGCCAACTGAGGCTCGTGAGGAATGTGGTGTATTAACAAATAGCTTAAATATATTCTATACAGAAACACACGATCTTCTAAAAAGAATGCAAGGGGCAATTGATACAACTGAAGTTTCCACAAATAAAATGAGCGATGAAATGGGAGAAGCTGTGAAAAGCTCTTCTTCAATAACTGAAAACATCTTTAGGGTAGTTGAGCTCTCTGGCGACCAAGCAAAACGTTTGGAAGTTGTAACCGATATGATTACAAATATACAAGGTGCGCTACAAAAACTTGATGAAAGCATTATAAATCAGTCTACAAATGTAACTGAATCATCTGCTGCAATCGAGCAAATGTTAGCAAATATTGCCTCTGTAACAGATACTTTAAAGCGTAACACCGAAACTGTAAAAGCTTTAGCAGAATCTTCTGAAAATGGCTTAGATGAGGTGCAAGAAACAGTAGGAATATCAGAAAAAATGCTTTCAGAGTCTGAAGGGCTATTAGAAGCAAGTGCTGTTATTCAAAGCATTGCAGATCAAACAAACCTCTTGGCAATGAATGCAGCTATTGAAGCGGCACATGCAGGTGAAGCAGGAAAGGGATTTGCCGTTGTTGCTGATGAAATTAGAAAGCTTGCAGATGATTCAAATGTTCAAGGTCGAAGTATTACAAATCGGCTTACAGTACTAAAAGGGTCAATTATTGAAATATCTGAGAAAATTCGTCACGTAGAAGAACAATTTGACGGAATATTTAAACATGCTGAGAATGTAAAAAATCAAGAAAGCATGGTAATGCATGCTATGGAAGAACAATCTGCAGGTAGTAGCCAAATACTTGAAGCTATTCATCAGATAAAAGTTATTACCGATACGGTACAGTCTGAAGCAGAAAATATTCTGTCAGACAGTACAACTATTGTAGGAAAAATCGATGAGCTCACAGAAAAACGTACTCTTATCAATTCAGCTGTAAGTGAAATGGATTCAAATACTGCTGCTATTCGCAAGGTTATAAATGTAGCAAAAGATTTATCAAATACGAATAGAAGTGAAATGCATAAACTTGCACAACAAATTGATTCGTTTACATTTGAAAATGAAGCTGAATCTACATAAAACAGACTTTGCAATAATGCTTGCACTTTTTTCTGTTTAATGTTAGAATAGGCTGTACTAAAAGTACTTTTATAGGAGTCAAAAATGGTTTTTCCTTTAATGGAACTTGTAGAGTTCCGCGATAACGTATATGAGATAACATGTGCTGCTAGTAGACGTGTGTATCAGCTTTCAATGGTTAAAGACAGCCTTATTGAAGAAAATAACGGTAAAGTTGTTTCTCTAGCTGCTCGTCAACTTTTTTCAAAACAAGTTGAATACCGAATCGAACAATAAGTATTTTTCTCAAACGTGAACATAAAAAATAAACAGGGAGACTCTCTCCCTGTTATTGTTATTTGTGCACCAACAGCGTGTGGCAAAACAGATTTAGCCTATAATTTATTTTCACACTCTTCAAAATCCCCCTTATCTGGTAAAGCCGAAATAATAAGTGCAGATTCAATGCAAGTGTATAAATACATGGATATTGGCACAGCAAAACCAGATAAAGACTTCTTAGAACAATTACCCCACCACTTAATTGACGTTTGTACCCCCGACTATCAGTTTGGGGTAGGTGACTTTGTGCGTCATGCTAATGTTTTAGTAAAAGATATTCTTTCGAGAGGTAAAATTCCCGTAGTTATTGGTGGCACTGCTTTTTACATAAAAAACTTTGTATTTGGTTTACCAACAACACCGCGCGTTGAAGAATCAGTTCGACTAAGCATTGAAAGTAGAATGATAAACGAGGGTGCTAAAGCCTTGTGGGAAGAACTTCAATCACTAGACCCTGTGAGTGCAGAAAAAATTCATATTAATGATGAATACAGAATAAAACGAGCATTAGAAGTATGCATTTCTACAGGTAAGCCTCGCAGTAGTTTTATTGTACCAGACAAACCAGTAGACGGCTTACATTGCCTTTTAATGCATTTAGTACGCCCTCGCCAAGAACTCTATGAGAGAGTTGAAAAGCGAGTAGATATAATGTTTGATATGGGCTTAGAAAAAGAGATTCAGGCACTAAAAGAAATGGGCTATACTAAAGATGATCCAGGAATGCAAGCAATTGGTTATAGAGAATTTTATCAATATAGTACTGTAGGTGAGATAAAGGCTGCAATTACGAAGAACACAAAGGAATACGTAAAAAGACAGCAAACTTTTTTTAAGTCTTTTTCTCACACTATTGCAGTTAATCCAGAAGAAATTATCGAAATTCAAGAAAAAATATACGATTTTTGTCTTCACAATTATCTGAGCACTTGACCTATTTGCAAAAATAGGTCATAATAGGTTACAGTT
>CAYJLQ010000102.1:0-5520 GCA_964370725.1 uncultured Treponemataceae bacterium | reverse complement strand
ATAGATGGCATGCTCTTTGAACATATTTCCGATAGAACATTTAGAGCACAATATCGCCAAGCAGGTGGTTTTTGTAATGAACACTCAAAAATCCTTCTTTCATATAGAGACGGTCTAGCAGTTGCAATTCTGGGGCAGGGTACCTTGTCTGATTACATCGAAGACTTTAAGAAAAAAAAGATAAGAAAATATAAAGAACCGTGCCCTGCATGCAGAGAAACATCAAGAATTGAAAAAGAATTTTTAACTTTCTTAGCTGAAGTTAAAGATAAGGGAATGAGCGAATCTGATCTAGAGCTTGTAAACTTTTTTACATCTTCATCTGGTCTTTGCGTTCCTCATTATGCAAAACTTATTCATCATGCTAAGAAAATACCTATGTGGCTTTCAAAATTTCATGAAGAAAAGTATGCCACTTTATTAAACAGAACTAATACTTTTATTGATTTTTCTGCATGGGGAAAACAAAAAGACTTTGCAAATTTGAGCGATGATGACAAAGTTGTGTGGAAAGAACTTGCCCAAACCCTACGAGGTATGGTATGATAGAGAAAGATAAAAAACAATAAAGGAAATTTAATGAAAGAATTTGTAACATCAGATTTAATTCGAAACAACACGTTAAAAATGGCTCATAAAATCGTAAGTGATGGTTTTATGCCTGATATTATCTATGTATCACTTCGTGGTGGTGCCTATGTTGCAAACGTAATGAGTGAATATTTTAAGCTCTTAAAAACAGAAAGACCTGTTTTATTTGCAGCAGTTGTTGCTCGCTCATATTCTGATATACGAGAAAATTCTAAGGTAATGATAGATGGTTGGACATATTCACCAGATCATTTGCGCCCAGGAGATAAAGTATTGCTTGTTGATGATATTTTTGATACAGGGAAAACTATTAATCATCTTGTTGAAGTAATTATTGAAAAAGGTGTTCCTAGAAAAGATATTAAAGTAGCTGTTCACGATTATAAATATTTTACGGAGCAAGAAGAGCAGCTACCTATTCAGCCTGACTACTGGTGTAGAAAATTTGAAAGTCCAAATAGAGATAACGATAATTGGTTACACTATTTAAACCATGAACTTGTTGGTTTAACCGATTCAGAATTGGAAGAATACTATTATAAGAATGATCCAGAACTACGGGACATCTTAGGCCCACTTCTAAAAAAATAATAGGTTAAGGAATTTTGGAGGATAAGATGAGGATGGTAAACCGTAAAATCTCAATAATTTTAGTAGTACTCGTACTATGCCTGGTATCGGCTTTTTCACAAGAAGTAGTTGTATCACCAACAAAAGGCGTATGGGCAAATTATCAAAGTTTAGTTTTAGATTTACCACCTAATGTTGACGCTTATTACTCCTTGTCTGGAGAAAACCCACTTGAATCTGGTTTTGCTTATGACGGCCCTGTTTTATTAGAATTAGATGGCTATGTTCAAGTGGAAGTAGTAACTGTAGATGATAAGAATGGAAAAAATTTTTATTCAATAGGTTATACTGTAAACAATCAGCCAGCCTTAAGCTATATGCCTCTTAGTCTTGATAATCCAACTCTCACTGTTAATGATGAAAATACTATAACAATACCATCTGATGTTCAGTATAGTGTATCAAATGCTAATATTTTTAATAGTGGAGATATCTTAAAAATTGATGGCAATATGCTTTTTGAACGCTTTGTTCTTTTAACCGTGAACGACGGGGCAATACCGTATAGATATGTTCTAAAGGTTGGAGATGCTTCAATAAGAGAAATAACTGAGCTTACATCAACTTCTGTTCAAATTGATGATTGGAATTATATCACCTTTTTAGTCGATGGGCCTGTTGTATACACAATTGATAATGGACCATTACGACAAACGGTTTCTGGAAAAATTTTCATAGAGCGAAATGAAGACCATACAATAAAATGGCAAAAATATGAAGGGGATGTGAGCGAAGTTTTTAACGTTATAGAGCTTCCAAAAAAGCCTATGGTTATGGGTATGCCAGCATCTCCTACGACAAATGAATCAGTTACACTTACTTTAAGTGATAACCGGTATACATTTGCACAAAATGTTTCAAAAAATAATGTTGTATATACAAATGAATATTATATAGATACACTACAAAATGATGCATTTGGTTTTTCCGAAAAAATTGATATATACTTTGATGGATTAAAACATGGTAGTATTCAACCAGTATTTATTATTGATAAACTTGCACCTAGTGCGCCAATATTAACAAGTTCAAATACATCTGGCTTTGCACGAGATTCAGTAGATGTTGTGGTACAAGCAAGTGATACTGTATATTATTATATTCCAAATCCTCGAACTTCAAAAACTGGATTTAGTTCAGACGAACATTTGTTGGACTCAAACATTCCACATGAAGATGTTACAAAATATACAATCTTAAAAAATAATAAAATTCAGCTAGTTAATAATTCTGGGCTTGCTCAGTCTTACGATGTGTTCGCCTTTACATCAGATTTTGCAGGTAATAAAAGCGATATATCTCATTATAAGGTTGTTTTAGATCCTTATAATTATTATGTTAGTTCTAGTTCATTGAGTGAAGAAACACTCGGAACGCACGATAAACCTTTTACAGACTTTGTACAAGTTTTATCAGTGCTTAACAAAAAGAGTTTTCAAAATATCTATATAGATGGAGTGTTTACAGATATATCATCACTTTCATTTACAAAAGATGTTTCATTGTATTTAAAAGATAATACTCGTTTAATAATTTCTCCTGATGCTAGTATTTCTATCGATAATGCCAGTGTATCATTTTCTGGCGGTACAATTGAACAATCAAATCCAGATGATAGCCCTGAACTTCAAAATACGCTTATATCAGCACAAAGTGCTACAGTTACGTTTGATAATGTTGAGTTTTTATTATCAGGTGGAATTAACAGTAATTGTATTGTTTTGGATAATAGCTCTGCTCAAATACTCGATTCTGGTGTTACAGTGCAAACCTTAGCATACGGTGCAGGTATTAAGGCAAATAATTCTGTAGTATTGTCAAAAAATAGTAGGTTTGTAATGGTTGCAGAAACTGCTATAGGAATGAGTTTAGTAAATAGCTCTGCGCAAGTTAGAGATTCTTCTTTTACAGGAATTGGTGCTTTATCTAGAAGTTTAGAATTTATTAATTCAACATATTCTGTTCTAAATAATAATTTTGTGTTTTCTAAATCAAGTATTGCAAAAAACAATGCGCAAAGTACAGCAATTTGGCATGATAAGCAAACAGTTCAAAACACATTATCTGATAATTCAATAGATGGATTTTCAGCATTAATTATACAATAAATAGGACAGCGTTGTGTTTGTTTGCGGATTAGATGAGGCAGGGCGCGGCCCTCTAGCTGGACCTGTTGTAGCTGGGGCCGTAATTCTTAGTGACGATTTTCCTTTGGATATTCTTAATGACTCAAAAAAACTAAGTGAAAAAAAGCGATTAGTAATTGAAGAGACAATTAAAGAACATGCTCTTGCTTGGGCTACTGCGAGGGTAGAACATACCGAAATAGATGAAATAAATATTTTACAAGCAAGTCTCTTAGCTATGAAAAAAGCATTTGAAAAAATGTGTGAAATGCTTGAAAAAGAAGTAGAAGGTGCTGAAATATCTTGTGTTGTCGATGGAACATTTAAGCCAAATATATCAGTAACTTGCGAAGCTTTACCTAAAGCAGATGCAACAGTTCCAGCTGTAATGGCTGCATCTATTTTAGCAAAAAATGAGCGTGATAGGATTATGTGTGAATATGCTGAACAATACCCAGAATACGGCTATGAAAGGCATAAGGGCTATCCTACGGCCGATCACAGGCGAATATGTAAAGAAATAGGTCCATCTCCAATTCAGCGAAAAAGCTTTTCATATTAAAAAAAACGCATGCTAATATAGCATGCGTTGTAATTATCAATTAACACAATTAATCTTCACTATCTTCAACAGCTCTTTTAGAAACAACATGTACTCTACCAGTTCTTTTTGCATCTGGATTTCGTTTTGGTTTTTCTTGGTCAAAGTCACGTTTGCCGCCAACTTTATAAATTGCTTTTTTAGCAGCTTTTTTCTCAGCTTGAGCTTTAGCCTTTGCTTTTCTGTTTTTTTCAATAAAACTTAAAGCAGTTTCAAAACCCTTACAAAAATTTTGCATGTCATCTGAAAATACCGCAATTTGGTGTCTATCAAATGATTCTCCATTTTTGTTCTTACTTTCTACAATCTGTAAAAATAAATCGCCGGCTCTATTTTCTTTTACGTTAAAAAAATATGTTCTGTTGTCTAATACAATTTGCGTTGTAAATAATTCGCCTCGTGCGCCCATAATGCCACCTTAATAAAAAAATGTAAATGCAATAAAAACTTGCTTAAAATAAAAATAATGTTACACAATATATCACATTTTGTCAGAGAGTGCAAGTAGTTCGCTTTCCCAGGCTATCAGCTCTTTTTCAGCTTGCACGTTTCCATTTTGTATATCTACCATTATTCTAAACACTGGCTCTGTCCCGCTTCCTCTCATCCACATAGATGCAATTGGAACATTCTCTTTATTATTAAATAGAATTTTTAAACCACCAGTTCCAGAAGCTCCAAAATCAGGTATATTTCTTGTTTCAAGTGTACCAACTGTCATTACAGCTTCCCATGAATAAAATCCAAATTGTTTTTCTAAGGCATCTTTTTTTTCATTCCAACTTTCTATAAAAACTTTTTGGAAATTCTGTTTTAAAACTCTGTGGTCTTTTGTTTCTATGTGTAATAAAGCTCTATCTTCTGATACACCCGTTGTTTCATATCTTGGTAGAGTTTCTATTATATCGACTAAATCAAATGATTCTTTATAGCTGCTAGCTTGGTTTGAACGTTCACACCAAAGCTCAAATAAACCTTTTTTATCAGCGTTTGAACGTACTGTTAATAGCTTAATTAGTGCAAATAATGTATTTATTGGATCTCGAACAGCAGCTGGGTAGGTAATATTACCACCATTTGAGCCCTCTCCCATAATTGGAATAGTGTAACCATTTTTTCTTTGTTCTCTTGCACAGTTAACAATATTTGCTTCACCAACTTCCCCACGAAAAACCTTCGCATTGAATGCATTTGCTATGTCATTTATACGCATTGATGTTGGTCCATTAACTGCTACTGCAAGATTTTCACTGTTACCCTTGTATACATTAAAGCTAAGTTCAGAAAGCACTGAAAGAGCAAATACTTCTTGGGCTTGTAATATTTCTGCTTTTTGAGTTTTGCTGTTCCAAAATACTATATTACCTCTGTCACCGTCGCAATCTGGCATATATCCAAGTAAGGCATCTTTTTTACCTTCTTTTTGAAGTTCTTCAATTCGTGCAGCGCAGTACTCTAAGTTTTTCCCCTCTGGAATTATTGCGTGAACAATTTTTCCAGTTACATTGTTAAAGTCTTCAAAACCTATACCTAATGAAGAAAACATTTCTTTATCTATAGATTTTATGCGTG
>CAYJLQ010000101.1:0-5541 GCA_964370725.1 uncultured Treponemataceae bacterium | reverse complement strand
AATTGTGTGGCTTTTCTTATACTGCTTGTTCCAATGCTTTTGCTAATTGGTCAGGGCATGATGTAGCTTTTGATCCACATTTCAACCCCTTAAATTTTGCAATTACATCTTTAGCTTCCATGCCGACAACAATATTACTTATACCAAGTAAGTTGCCTGGGCAACCACCTAAAAACTCAACAGACTTTATCTTTGTTCCATTCAGTTCAATAGAAATATTTTGTGAGCATACGCCCGAAGTCCTGTATTCCATTTTCTCTCCAATAATTTTTTTGTCTACATAGTTATAACGTAAAATTTGAGTATAGGCAAGAGGAACGATTAATATAAGACACTATAATTTGCTTTTGGTGGGAGGGTAACACTTCCTGTTATCTTCTCGATAAGCATTTGTTGAACATCTTCTATTGTGCGTGAAATGACTTTGCAGTTCTTAAACATATCATATCCACCAGCGCCACTTGCCCTGTAACCAGTTAGGCCAAGTGTGTATGCTTTGTTTGCGTCTAAATCTTTGCCATCTTTTTGTAAAAGTACAACTCTACTTCCAATTTCTTTTCTTATATCAAAGGTGTATTCTATTCCATAATAAAAGTCAAAATTATATAATTCAAGTTTTTGTTTTGTATATTTTGGATTTATCGCAAGGGTACCTTCTTCAAGAATAAAAAAACTTGCAACCTGTTCAAGTGCATCTTTTAAGATTCTAGCGTTTACTTCTAAAGTCGTTATTTCATTTGCAAAAGGGTAGGCACTTACAATATCTCTCATTGTTACTGTTTTTGATAGAGGATAGGGTTCGTTCATAAGGCTGGTACAGCATATGTCTACACCAGTTTTTTCTATTATAATACTGTTGCAAAGTTCAGAAAAGCGCCACCCATTTTGCATAATTTCAATTGGACTTGTTTGATCTATTGCATTAGAAAGTTTTCCAACTGGCTCATCGAGCCACTCTTGCACTTTCTTTTGTACTGTTTCATATTTTTTTTCCATCACTTTACTTGAAGTGTTGGCCTTTGCCATGATGTTTTTGCTTTGTATTTGTACACCTTTGATCTCGTCGAATAAAATATCAATATCGGCATACCAAGTAGCATTGCTTGGTACTTGAAGAGTATGTGTGCCAAAAATGGTTGTGCCTTGAAGTTGCATGTGTTGATGTCCTGTTAATAAAAGATCAAAGTTCAACTCTTTACAAATAGCTAGGCCTATATTTTCTCCGTTTGTTGTAAGTGTATAGTTTTCGATGTCTAATATATCGTGTTCAAACCCACCATGGTAAATGCAAACTAATACATCACATTTTCCTGCAATTTCATCATGAGCCTTCTTTAGAGCTTCAAATGTTGGAAGTATTTCAAGATGTTCTAAATTTGCTTTGTCTTCCCAAACATTTACATATTCTGTTACAGCTCCAATAAATCCAATAGTCATACCATTTTCTAGAGTTGCAATATAGTGGGGTAGAAAATCTATTTCATTTTTTTTGTCTACCATATTGCAGCAAAGAACTTTTGCATCAAGCGTGTTTACATAACTTTTTAGGGTTTCGTATCCAAAATTGAAATCATGGTTTCCAAGGGTTACAATATTATAGCCAATATCATTTATCATAGAGAAAATTGAACTATATCCATCGCCGCTTTTTTGTAAATACTGAAGTAGGGGGCTTCCTTGGATCATGTCGCCCCCATCTATAAGTAAGGTATTATCTTTTTTTGAGTTAATTTCATTTTGAATTGTAAAAAGCCCCATGTTACACGGTTCTGTTTGCTTGTAATTTGTAGGAAAAAAGTAACCGTGAACATCGCTCGTAAAATATAGTTTTGCAGTTTTTAGCATGATATCTTTTGTCTATCCTCGAGTAAGCTTTACACGAATTTTCCCAGAGAAGTATTCTATTACAAATACTAGGATAATTAAGCCAAGAAGGTATGAGCCTACATCACTCCATCTAAACTCATTCATGGCAAAAATTAGTGGAGCCCCAATACCACCAGCTCCTACAAGACCTAGCGTTGTTGCATCTCTTAGATTCATATCAAAACGGTATACCACTGTTGAAATAAAATCTGGCATTAATTGAGGAATTACTCCGTGTCTCACTTTATGAAAACCATTACACCCCATTGCACTCATAGATTCGAGAATACCAAAATTTAAGTCTTCAATAGTTTCTACATAAAGTTTTGTAAGCATACCTACTGATGTTAAGCTCATGGTTAAAAGCCCTGCAAAAGGCCCTGGCCCTGAAACACGAATAAACATTAGTCCATATACAAACGCTGGAATAGTTCTGATTACCATTGTAAGTATTCGGCCAATCCATGAAACACCTTTTGGCACCATATTTGATGCACTTAAAAATGCTGTAGGAAGAGCAAGTACTGCGCCTATAAGTGTTCCTAAAAATGCTATACAAATTGTTTCTAGTAGAAGGTATGGAATCCCTGTTTTTGTAAAATTAAACAAATCCCAAGAAGGGTTAAAGAGACCTCTCAAAATATTTTTTGCAACATCCATACCGCCACTTGTCATTTTTGGGTCTGCTATGCTGTTTCCTGAGTACATGAGTATTACTACTACAATAAAAAGAACAATGAGTTTTGTAATCCAATTTTTAGGGGCGCTTTCATACGCCTTTTGTATTCGTTCGTTATACATTATGTGTTCCTTTTATGATAGCTTTTTTCTACAGTAGCGGCTAATAACTTCAATAATAGTTACTGTTACAAGGAGCGTTATTAAAATCATTCCAACCTTATCGTATTGTTTCCAACCAAGCTTTTCGTTAAGTAATAAGCCAAGTCCTCCTGCTCCTACATATCCAAGGATTGCTGAATAGCGCACGCTACCTTCAAAACAGTATAAACAGTTTGCAATGTAGGTTGGTAATACTTGTGGGGCAATGGCTGCCCAAAACGCTCGTATTTTTGATGAACCCATAGCTTCCATTGCTTCGTATGCACCCATATCTACTGTTTCAATTTGTTGGTATAAAAGTTTTCCAATAAATGAGAAGGTAAAAATGGCAATTGCAACGGTCCCAGCAAAAGAGCCAAGTCCAAAAATAAATACTGCAATAAGAGCTGTAACTAATGTTGGAAGTGTTCGAGTAATTCCAAGTATGAATCGAACAAACCCAACAATAGCTTTATTGTGTACAATATTTGATGAGGCCAAAAATGCAACTGGAACGGCTACAAGAGAGCCAATTACAGATCCTACAATAGACATTGCAAGAGTTTCAATGAGTGGAAACCATATTTCATTTATATAGCTCCAATCAGGTGGAACCATACGTATTAAAATATCAAAAAAATAGCTTATTCTCCTTACAAGTTGGGGGCCGTCAAAATTGGTCATATAGCCTGCAAAAATAATTGCAACAAGCATTGAAATAACAATGATTGGCATATTGCTTTTTGGCTCTTCTACAATTTTTCCGTTTTCTAGTGTAAATGTTTCTCTTTTAAAAATGTTATGACTGAGGTTGTGCACTTTCATCTTTTTGCACCCCCTCTTTTAAATATATATCATCAAGTATTGACTGGTCTACCTTGTTTGCAGGCCCATCATATACAATTTTTCCTTTTTTGATACCAATAACTCTATCTGCATATTCCAATGCTAGTTCAACATGGTGAATATTAATAAGAATTGAAATATTCATATTTTTATTGATTCTTTTAAAGTCATCCATAACTTGTTTTGCTGTTACAGGATCCAGTGCTGCTACTGGCTCATCGGCAAGGATGATTTTTGGTTGTTGTGCAAGAGTTCTTGCAAGTGCAACACGTTGTTGTTGTCCGCCTGAAAGATGATCAACTCTCGAATATGCTTTTTCTAAAATGCCAACTTTGTCGAGTGATTCAAGTGCAAGTAATTTGTCTTCTTTTGGATATATTCCAAAAAATACTTTCCAAAATGGGAGGTTTGGAATACGTGCTTGTAATACGTTTTTGATAACGCTTGCTCTAGGCACAAGGTTAAATGATTGAAAAATCATGCCTACGTTTCTTCTATATGAACGTAGTTCTTTTCCTTGAAGGCTTCTTACATTTATGCCTTCAACTTCAACAACCCCGTCGGTAACTTCAATCATTCTGTTTACAGTTCTTATGAGAGTAGATTTTCCTGCTCCTGAAAGACCTATAATTGCAACAAACTCGCCTTGCTCTATTTTGAGCGTTACATCATCGAGTCCAACTGTTCCATTAGGGTATACCTTGCTAACATTATCAAATTCTATCATGAAATTCTCTTTTTTTAAAATTACATTTTAATAGTTTTAAAACTACCGTTTTGTTGGTCTACTTTTTTACGTAAAAAAGTAGCAAAAAAGCGCTGGGGCGTTGCGATTCGCCCCAGACCCCTAACGCTTTTTACTTTTTCAATTAGATTAGACTTTTGCCTCTACCTCTGATTTGTTGATGCGGTTTTGGTAAAAGAATTGTACTTTTTTATTTTGCTACGAGTTGTCCTGCAGCTCTAGCTCCATCGTAATCTGAGTCTTTTGCAACTGCATAACCATTGTGGTTATAAATTGCAATAATTGGTTTTCCAGCTTCTGAGTTACCAATGTTAATAAAAGCTTGTTGAAGGGCTTCTTTTAATTCATCAGTCATTATGTAGTCATCGCGTGTAACACTGATTGTATCGTTGTAAATACCTTCTGTTACACCAATAACTTGAACATCAGTCCAGATAGTTGTTGGATCGCCTGCTTCGTAGTCTTGACCTTCCCATGTTTTTAAGTTGTCACGACGACCATCTGCGTATACCATTGTTACATCTGCAGTTTGTGCTTTAAGCGCTGAGAAAGCAGCTCCGTATCCTGTTGCAGCTGATGCATTATCAAGATCTAATAATGTTTTGTCATAGTTTTCCATTAACCAAAGTGTTGGGTAAATGTAACCAGCTGAAGATGTTGTGTTCATGTATTGCCATGTAGCAGAGTTTAAGTCATCCCAAGTAAGTTTTTGACCAGCATTAACTTTTGCTGCAAGTTCTTGTCCTTTTGGAGAAGGTCCTGCAATAATAATTGATTTGTAGTATGTTACTTGATTTTCTGGCATTGGAAGTGTTGCTTTTCCATCGTTCCAATCTTTTGCATTGTTAGAATCTTTGTTTAAGCCATCTCTTGTTGCAGTTAAGATAACTTCTGCACCATCAGAGTAAAGAACATATGTTCCTCCAGGAATTAAACCAACGTGAATTGTTCCAGCATCTAAGCCTTCGCCAATTGCTTCGTAGCTTGTTCCTACAATAATTTCAACTTCATCAACTGTAATACCAGATTTTAAAAGCTCTGCTTTTAATAAACCTTCAAGTGGGGCTGTTGCAGTTAAAATTTCATCTGCGGGGCGAGAAGGAACGTATCCTACTACCAATTTTTCAATTTCATTTGCATTTTTGTCGCTTGAAGCGCCTGCAAACACTGCTGACATAAGTACAGTTGTACAAAGTACTAAAGCAATTAGTTTTTTCATGTTTTCTCCTACATAAATATATTCTTCTTTTATCTTACCAATAAGC
>CAYJLQ010000100.1:0-5543 GCA_964370725.1 uncultured Treponemataceae bacterium | reverse complement strand
AAGAATTATTTTTTCTTTACTCATTTGTATTCCTTATAAATTGCATAAATATACACAAATTATAGTGTTTTTCGTACTTTTATGCAAGTAGTTTTAAAAAAATTAATAAGTAAAATCTACCGCATGCCGCTCAGTAAATGTAGAGCGAATATGTTTTACCACTTCTTGATGCTCTGGATGCGCATCATATTCTTTTAATCCTTCAAAGTCGTCGAATGTTGCAATAAGTACAAGCTGGTGACACTTAACAGATTCTAATTCATTTAGCCCAATTTCCATTGAACGAAGACTTGGAACCTTACCCATAAGTGCCATGCCCATATCTTTAGCAATTTGAGCGTTTTCTAGTGCAGTTCGCCCTTCTGCGTCCTTAAAATCAAACATTACTACGTGTTTTACCATTTTTTTCTCCATTTTTGTATATACTATTTAAAAAATAACCGACCTATACGTTAAGTATAAATCGGTTACATGAAATATGCAAGTACTCAATGCTTATTGTAGTTTGTATTTACCAGTAGTAATAGTACTTCCCTCTGAATAAACATCAAACCAAATAGCATCATTGCCAGTTGTATCAAGAGCGCTGTAAAAATCTGCTAAAGATTCAACCTTTTCATCATTCACAGCGGTAATAATATCACCAGTTTGTAAACGTAAAGCTGCTGCAGGCGATTTTGCTAAAATATTTGTTACAACAATTCCTTCAACATTTTTATCAGCATTTAATTCATTTCGAATATCATCAGTTAGAGGAGCTGCAACAAAACCAGGCCAAAGCTTAGAATTATCGGTTGTTGCATCTTCATCTCTTTCTTCAATTTTAACAGACACAGACATTGTTTTCCCACCTCGAATAAGTTCGAAGTCTGCTGTTTTTCCTGCTTCCAAGTCACCTACTTCTCGTACTAATTGGTCAACGTCAAGCACATCTTTCCCATTAAGTGAAGTTATATAATCTCCAGCTTGAATACCAGATTTTGCTGCAGGTGAGTTTAAGAAAATTTGTGCAACAAAAGCGCCTCTCACATCTTCTATATCAAGTTCAGCCTTGTATTCATCTCTAACTTCAACAAGTGATACACCCATCCATCCATAAGTAACCTTTCCAACTTTAATAAAAGAATCGATAGCCGACTTTACATTATTAATAGGAATTGCAAAACCTAAACCTTGAGAGCCACCAGAAGATGAAGCAATCCAAGTATTAATACCAATTACTTCTCCGTAAATGTTTACTAAAGGACCACCAGAGTTACCTTGGTTTATAGCTGCATCGGTTTGTAAAAAGTCATTTATATTACCTATTCCACCACCAGATCGACCAGTAGCACTAATAATACCCTGTGTTACTGATTCAAAGTAACCTAAAGGAGAGCCCATAGCTATAGCTATATCGCCAGTTTGTACAATATCAGAGTCACCTAATTTTGCAACCGGAATATCATCATTTGATTCGAAAGAAACAAGCGCAATATCTTTTCTAGCATCTGTTCCAACTAGTTTTGCTTCAAAATCTCTGTTATCGTGTAAGGTTACAGAAATCTCTGTAGCTGTACCAACAACATGGTCATTCGTTAATACATAATAAGTATCACCATCTCTTCTAACTATAACACCAGAACCTAAACCTTCCTGTGAGTATTCTCGTGGTTCACTTTCTTGCTCCTCTTGGGGATTTCCAAAAAAGAAAAATGGTAATCCTCCGCCAAATGGATTAGATTCAGCAGTTTTTGTTTCGACAGTGTCAATCTTTACCACTGATGGTAATACTTGAGATGATACAGAGCGAAATGCAGTTTGTAAAAGCTCTGCTACAGAAAGTGCATCAGCTGGAATTTGAACTGCTGGACTAGAGTCAGCAAATACCGTTTGGGCACTACCGAGTTTATTACAAGACATTGATACTAATAAAAAACTTGCAACCAACGTAGCAGTAAAAGCTAGAATGTACTTTGATCTTTTCTTCATAGTTTGCCTCCATATTTTAAACATATGATTTGTACAATAATAAGTTACTATTTTTATATTGAAATAACCTTAAGTTTTATAAAATTGTTAATATTTCTGATCTATCTTTAAAAACTGCAATAGTATTTTCGTAATGGCTCGATAGTTTTCCATCTGCTGTTGCAACAGTCCAACCATCATCCATTAATACTACATCGGCTGTTCCAATATTAATCATTGGCTCTATAGCTAAAACCATACCAGCTTGTATTCTAGGATTAGGACCTTTAAAAAGATAATTTGGAACAGAAGGATCTTCATGAACTTCAAGGCCAACACCGTGTCCACAATAATCATACACAACGCCGTAACCTGCTGAATCTGCTACATCAAACACAGCCTCACTAATGTCACGTATTCTGTTTCCTACCTTACAAGCGTCAAAACCTGCAAAAAAGCATTTTTCAGTAATTTCTACAAGTTTATAAGCTTCATCACTTATGGTGCCAATTGCAATCGTTCTACTCGCATCACTAAAAAAGCCATTTAAATTTATTCCAACATCAACAGAAACAATATCTCCATCTTTGAGTATTCTTTTTTTCGATGGTACGCCGTGTATAACTTCGTCATTAATTGAAACATTAGCAGCGCCTGGAAAATCTGCACTATACCAAGCTGGCACTCCATTATTTGACTCAATATAATTTTTGCATAAATCGTCTATGTCCATTGTAGACATTCCGCTTTTTATTTGAGGAAGAACGTTATCAAAAAGCTTTGCTAACAAAGCGCAAGATTTTCTTATCCCCTCTATTTGATTTTCATTTTTTAATCTTATCATATTTAAACCTTTTGTAAAATTTTAGGGATGCGCACTGCATTATCAAGGCGAACAGCTTCATCGATGCAAATGCGAGCTGTGTGAGTGTCTCCCATACGGGTATATGCTGCAGACATTTTTAAAAGCAATGCAGCATTATCCTTATTACCAAAACCTAAGTCAAGAGCGCTTTCCCAAGCATCTAAAGCTAATTCATCATGAACAGTCCCTTCAATTCTAAAACGTACTATATCACGAGTAAAAGACATTACCTCTGGAAAGAAAATTTTAAAATAGGCATAGCTTTGTTCCATAATAATTATTTGTTTTAATAAAAGATAAGCATCATAGTATTCGTTTCGAAAGGTTAATTCTTCAGCTAAGATAAAGCCATAATCCATAAAGTCTTCGCGTGTAAACCACTTTGATAAACGAAAATCTGCCTTTTCTGAATTAATCTTCTTAAATGCAATTACAGCATCATCTTCTCTATCATGCATTAAGTCCCAGAAAATAAGTTTACAAAAGCTTTCTTCGTCCTTTCGCTGTAATAGCCATTCTCGATATGAAAAGGAGTTTTCGCTCTTTTTTCCCTTGTCATAACGTGAACTTGCAAATGGTATGTCAAATACAGCTTTTTGATGTTGCTCAATTAATGCTTCATAAGCAAGTAAAAGTAAATGAAACTGTGTTGCATCCGCTCCTGAAACGTCAGGATGAAGCTTTTTAGCCTTTAGTCTATAGGCCCTTTTAATCTCAGCTATACTTGCAGTTGGCCTGATACCTAAAATTTTATAGTAATCGTTCACCCAAGTTTTTTCCCAACATGAGTTGCATATCCAGGACTGTCAATTATATCAAAATAATCTATTACCATGCCTTCTTTTTCCATCGCATGCATAGTAATTTTACTCATTTTGTTAGAGGAAAAACCCTTCTTGACTACAAGAGCACAACCTTTTTTGCCTGATAAACTACCATGTGTTGATAAAATTTCTGGCATTTTTTCAGGAATTTTTGCTCCAATTAATCCTAAAGGCGTTGTAAGTACAGTAACATATTCAAACATTGCCATGTGTAAGTTAATTGCATCTTTTTCATTGCAAACTGTAACCGTATTACCCTTAGCTATAGCTGCCTTTTCTAAATTTTTTATTATCTGAGTATGTTTTGCATTTCTACTCGATAAGAAGTGTAAAATTAATATATGCATAAATATACTCCAACATTATGCCAATTTATATAATTGTTCTATCTGTTTTTCGCCTACTAGTAGTACAGAGCATGGACTATTTTGCATTATGAGTCTATATGTTTCGCGAACAGTATCATGACCGCCCTCTGATTTTTCAGCACCACCAATTAAAATTACATTAGCTCCCATTTCATCTGCAGCACTTACAGTTTCAGACCATACCGCACCTGAACGTAATTCAGTTTCAATTTTAATATCTTTGGCAGCTGCTAATTCTGTAACATACTCCAAATAACGCATACCATCAGCTTTTAAGCTTTCTTCGTATTCAGAACTTTCCTCTGTAACAAAGATTTTGCTTAATGTAAGTTGCTTAAGTGTTGCAGTGTCAACAACATACACAACCTTCATATTGCAACGGTAGAGTTTTGACATGAGAATTCCATACTGAGCTGCATGAATTGATTCTTCAGATCCATTTACTAAGATAAGAATTTTTTGAAATAATGGTTTTATCATATTAGAGACTCTCCTTTTTTTGCTTTTAAAGATTTTAGCACAAAAACATTTTCACGCTCACGTTCTTCAAGCACACTTTCAATGTATTTTTTTGTTTCATCCGTTTGAGGTATAACCATTTTATCTAAAGCATTAACACGGCGTTGAGTTTTTTTAACTTCAGTAGCAAGTCTCCATACAATTGTTCTAATGGATGCCATTTCTGTTAATAGTTTTAAAAGTTCAAAAAAATCAACCATAACTTTATCTGTATCTGCAAATGAGTCAACAAAAGAATAAAAAAGTTGACGTTTTGGTATATCAACAGAAATGCTAGAAAAATCCATACCTGCTTTCGTAATTGGTTTTTCTACGATTCTAAAATCATAGCTTACAGCATGAGAGATACGCTCTACCCTGTCTCCACCTACAGCCATAAGCATGTGTTTCAAGTCAGGATAGGCATTTTTAATACACTTGTCTATTTCTCTTTCCAAAAGTTTAACTTGTTCGACCATTTTCATAAGTTCCATAACAAGTATCTCACGTTTTTGCTCTAGTAATTCGTACCCATCTTTTGAAACTGATAGTTGTTCACGAATTTTGAGAAGGTTGGACTTTGTAGGAGCAATATTCAAGCGAGCCATTTATGCATCCTCTTTTGGTAAATATTTTTCAATAAGAGAAGGATCAATACGGTAAAGATCAGCCTTTGGAAGTTCAGCAAGAATGTTCCATCCAATTGTTAGAGTTTCTTCAATAGTTCTGTTTTCAGTTTCACCTTGAGTTAAAAACTCTTTTTCCATTCTATCACCAAATTTCAAATAGCGCTTATCTGCATCTGAAAGTTCTTCTGAACCGATAATCGCTGCTAGGTTACGAATATTTTTAACCTTTGAATAAGCTGCAAAAAGCTGACTAGCAACATCTTTATGATCTTCTCTAGTCATTCCTTCACCAATACCATCTTTCATCAAACGTGAAAGGCTTGGTAGACCTGATACTGGAGGATACATACCTTTTTGAGAAAGTTCTCTATCAAGTACAATTTGCCCTTCAGTAATATACCCAGTAAGG
>CAYJLQ010000099.1:0-5604 GCA_964370725.1 uncultured Treponemataceae bacterium | reverse complement strand
GATATTATTTCTCCTGTAAAGCAGGCGACTGATACTTTATCTGCAATTGTAAAACAGATTGAAGCAGACATGATTGAAACTGAGCTTATTCCTTTAATGGAAAAGTTTTATGTTGATGAACTAGTATATTTTACCGATGATGAGTTTGAAAACAGGATAGTATTTGATTCTCCTAAAGGAAAGATTACACTTCCTGATATTTCTTTTGATGACTTGTGTGAAAAATACAATACAGATGCTTATTCTCCTGTTGATGGAAAATTGGTGCGCTGTGCTGATCATATTGCAGCTTTTGTTGAAGCAGACAGTTCTATCAGCCATGGTATTACGTCTAAGCAACTTACATCTGGTAGAGAAAACTTACTAAAAATTTATCCAAAAGGTGTGTGCATAAATGGCATTGATGTAAGCGCACTTTTTGCAGATTTTGGGTAAATAAAGGCGCTAGATTTACCGATACTGTAAGGGTATGAAACACTTAATTTCTTTTTTAGTTATATTTTCGCTAAGCATTTCTTTTATATTTGCACAAACTATTACGCATACTGTAGAGAAATCAGATACCTTATATTCTCTTGGTAGAAAATATGGTGTTAGCGTCGATGATATTCGAAGCGCAAATGCTATGGGGTCTAGCAACACCATTACCATCGGCCAAAAGCTCATTATTCCTGGGCAAAGTAATCAAACATCTAGTGAAACAGCTACTTCTAATAAACAGTATGATGAATACAAGGTTGTCTCTGGCGACACTTTGTATAGTATTTCAAGAAAAAGTGATATTAGTGTAGATGAGCTTCGCAATATAAACAATTTATCTGCAACATCAGTGTTGAAAATAGGGCAAGTACTAAAAGTACCTGCAACAAATACTGTTGCAATTATAAATCCTGTTGTACCTAGTCTTCCAATCACTACCGATGACCCAAGAGAAGTAAGCACTAGAAAAGGCGATACATCTCTTGTGTGGCCTGTAAAAGCGCTCGAAGTTAACTATGTAACTGGGAAAATATCTGGTGTTGCGCTTACTGGTTCTGAGGGTGAAAGTGTAACCGCTATTCGCTCTGGTACAGTACTTTTTAGCGGTATGTATCGTGGCTTTGGACAAGTAGTCTTTGTACAAGATACTACAGAGCACATTTATGTGTATACAGGCCTTAGCACTATTTCTGTTAACAAGGGCGATTTTGTTGCATATGGAACGACTCTTGGTATTATTGGCCATGATTCATTGTCTGGAAAAGACCGCATGAATTTTATGGTATACAAGAATAATAAGCCCTTAGATCCTGCAAAAGCACCTAGGGGCTAATTAATAGTGTATAATTAATAATTAACATCTAATTGTACCATGTATTTGTAATTATTGAGTACGCCATATACTCATATAATTCTTAAGAACTTGTAAAAATATTCTTCAGAATCTTAGGTAATAATTCAATAAATGAGTAAAATAATATTAATTATTCATTGTTAATTATTAATTAAAACACTATTTCCAATACTTCTTCTATTCTTGAAACGGGATGAAAGGTTATACCTTTTTTAACGTGTTCAGGAATATCATCTAAGTCGCGTTCATTTTGCTTTGGAATAATTACTTGCTTAATACCATTTCTACGTGCAGCAACTGTTTTTTCCTTTAAGCCGCCAATTGCCAATACTTGCCCGGTTAGAGAAAGTTCCCCTGTCATTGCAATATTCTTCTTAATTGTTTTGTTTTGTAGCAATGACAATAAGGTTGTAACCATTGTAATACCAGCAGAAGGACCATCTTTTGGAGTTGCACCTTCTGGAATATGTAAGTGTATTGTGTTCTTTGTGAAAAAGTCCAAATCTTTAATTTTATTAGCCAATGCGTAGGATCGAACCCACGTCATTGCAATGCTTGCAGATTCTTTCATTACATCGCCCATTTTTCCAGTAAGTTTTAAACCTTCTTTTCCTTCTACGCTAATTGCTTCTAAAAGTAGTGTGTCACCGCCCATGCTTGTCCATGCAAGCCCAATTGCTGTTCCTGGAATGTCTGCACGCTTTTTATCATCCTCTTCTGAAAAACGAGGCTTACCTAAGTACTTGGTAATATCTTCTAAGCTTGGAGTAAATGGTATATCCAGTAATGTATCAACTTCTTTTTGCATTACCTTTTCATCGTTACCAATAACATATTTTTTTGCCTTTTTCTTTGTACCAGTTTGTTCTTGTTTTTGCTTTTCAAGTTCTGCTTCATAGTCTTTCTTTGCTTGAAGACGTAAGTTAAAAAGTTCATCTACTTTTTTTTCAGTTTCTGGGTTAGAAAGTAATTCTGTTGCATATTTACGGTGTATTTTATCTAAGTTTTTTTCTAGGTTACGCACACCTGCTTCTCTTGCATAAGAGTTTGCAATATACAATAGTGTTTTATTATCATATTTAACTTGCTTTTTTGAAAGACCACTTTTTACAAGGCTTTTTGGAACTAAGTACTTTTTAGCAATTTCCACTTTTTCTTGGGCAATATAACCCGAAAGTTGTATAATTTCAGCTCTGTCTCGTAATGGAGCAGGAATTTCAGAGAGCGTATTTGCGGTTAGAATAAATAAAATATTCGAAACATCAAATGGAACATCAAGATAATTGTCTCTAAATTCTTTGTTTTGTTCTGGGTCTAGAACTTCTAAGAGGGCACTTGAAGGGTCCCCGTGATAGCTTGAACCCATTTTATCAATTTCGTCAATCATAAAGACTGGAGCTTTTGATTTTACAATTTTTAAACCTTGAATAATTTTTCCAGGCATTGCTCCAATGTATGTTCTTCTGTGCCCCTTTATTTCTGCTTCATCCTTCATTCCACCAACTGAGAATCTAAAAAATGGTTTATTCATTGCTTTAGCAATTGAGTGTCCTATACTTGTTTTACCAACGCCAGGTGGGCCCACAAGCAGTATTATAGAGCCTTTGCTGTCGTTTTTTAGCTTGCGTACTGCTAAGTATTCTATGATGCGTTTTTTTACGTCTTCTAGGCCGTAATGGTCATCATCTAAAATACCTTTTGCTGTGGCTAGGCTGTAGTTCTCCTGTTCTGGGTCAAGCCACGGAAGAGATAAAATTGTTTCTAGATATGTTCTAGTAATCATATAATCACCAGAGTGAGGATCCATGAGATTAAATTTTTCCAGTTCATTTGTAACGGCCTCTAGGAGTTCGCCTTCAAACTTAAATGAATCAATCTTTTCTTTAAACTTTTGATAATCTGATGATTTAGCATCGCTTACAAGGCCTAGTTCTTCTTTTATTGATTTTAATTCTTCTCGTAAAAAATATTCTCGTTGATTTTTTTCAATTTTATCGTTAAGTTCACTTTGAACTTTTTTTTGTATGCGTAAGAGTTCTTGCTCTTTTTTTATAAACACAAGTACTGTTTCCATGCGACGAGGAATATTTTGCATTTCTAAAATGCGCTGTTGGTCTTCTTTTTCAATATTTAATATTGAAGCAATAAAGTCGGCTATTTTTCCTGGATGATCAATATTAATCATGTTAAGGCGCATTTCTTCAGAGAATAATGGATTATTTTCAGATATTTCTTTCATTTCACTTATTAAGGTACGAGTAAGTGCCTTAACTTTAAAACTTTGCTCTTCGGTGTCTTCAAGATAGTTTATTGCAGCTATAATTGGGTTTGTTGCGTTAATTTGATCTATGAGCCTAAAGCGCTTTAGTGTTGAAATAAAAATATTAACGCCACCATCTGGAAGGTTTATTTTTTTTATAATTCGCGCAACAGTTCCAACGCTGTGTAGATCTGAAAAGCTTGGTTTTTCTGCTTCATTTTTCAATAGCACAATACCAATGTGGCCTCCATCTTGGTATGCTTCTTCTACTACCTGTACATCTTCATTTGAACTAATCATCAAGGGAGTAAAAATACCAGGGAATATGGGTCTTCCTTGAATGGGAAGTATTCTCATGGTATTTGAAAGAGGTTGTTCAACTGGTATTATTATTTTTTCGGACATGTATGCTCCTAATGGTTTAAAATTCTTATAATAAATATAGCTAAATTTGCATCTAAAAACAAGTGAATTTGAAAAAAAATCTTATCCTTGTGATTTTTATTTATTTATGCTACTATGTAATCATGAAAAATTCTTTGCTTTCTTCTGGATTAAAGCTTTCAATTCTAACGCTTATTTCACGTCTTTTAGGTTTAGTGCGCGAAATGACAAAGGCACATTTTTTAGGTACATCAGTTTTGGCCGATGCCTTTGGTATTGCTTTTATGATTCCTAATCTATTGCGAAGGCTCTTTGCAGAGAATTCCATTTCTATTGCTTTTATTCCAACTTTTAAGTCTTACATTGAAGATAAAACAATTGAAAAAGAAACAGTGCAGCAGTTTATTTGTGCAACATTTACACTTGTAAGTTTTTTAAGTGCTTTAGCGGTAACAATTGGTATTCTTATCACTCCATATATTCTGCCTTTTTTTGTTGATAATCCCTCTTCAGATAGTATACCTGAAATGACTTTTTTAACACGTACAATGTTTCCGTATTTATTTGTCATTTCAGTTGCTGCATTTTTTCAAGGTATATTAAATGGTGTGAAAATTTTTGCTCCATCTGGATTTACTCCAATTTTATTTAACCTTTGTGTTATTGGTGGCACTTATTTACTAACTCCATTTTGTGAAAATCCTGCTCGTGCAATGGCATTTGGAGTAATGCTTGGTGGAATATTACAAGCATTATTTCAACTACCCTTTGTATTAAAAGCAGGCTACAAGCCTTTTTTTGTTAGCTTAACAAAGGCGTTTAAAAATCCAGGTACAAAACGTGTTTTGACTCTTATTGCTCCAACTGTTGCAGGTATGGCGGTATACCAACTTAATGACGTAGTTTCTACAATACTAGCGGGAAGGGAAGGTGAAGGAATTGTTTCAAGTTTGCAGTATTCTATACGCTTACAAGAGCTGATTCTTGGAATATTTGTGGTTTCAATTGGAACAGTAATTTTGCCTGACTTATCGACATTTGCGAAAAATAAAAATTGGGATGCTTTTAATATTATTTTAGCAAAATCTACAAAGATAATTGCGCTTGTAACAATTCCTATAACATTTTTTGCCCTAATGCTTGGCGAAAATATTATTCGCCTTGTGTATCAATCAAATCAGTTTACAGATACGTCTGTTATGCTTACATTAGATGCCTTTGTGTTTCATATTGCAGGCCTTTACTTTATAGGTTTGAACAGAATTATAGCTCCGGCTTTTTATGCACAGCAAAATACAAAGTTACCAACCTTAGCAGGTATGATTGGGTTTGGTATAAATATAATTTTAGCACTATTTTTAGTTGATTCAATGAGTGGTGGGGGGATAGCACTTGCCCTGAGTCTTGCAAGTTTTGTAAATACAATAATGTTGTTTATCTTTTTACGCAATAATGAGCTTGTACAATTTAAGAAGTTTTTATTTTCAAACATTTTCTATGGATTAAAAATGGTTTTATTTTCACTTGTTGCTCTTTTTGTAGTATACGTAATAAAGAGCACAGTGTTTAGTTGGTTTGCACAATATCACCGCTTTATTGCGCAAGGAGTCCCAATACTTATATGTGC
>CAYJLQ010000098.1:0-5617 GCA_964370725.1 uncultured Treponemataceae bacterium | reverse complement strand
TCTAACTCTTCAACTTCGTCTAACTCTTCAACTTCGTCTATTGCTTCGACTTCTTCTAGCTCTTCTAGCTCTTCGACGTCATCAATCTCTTCTAGTTCTTCGACTTCATCTAATTCTTCAAGTTCTTCTACTGCATAGATCGGACCAGACTCTTCAACTTCTTCTAGTTCTTCAACTTCTTCCAATTCCTCAACATCTGTAAGTTCTTCTACTTCTGCGAGATCCTCTACGTCACCTAATTCTTCAACTTCATCAAGTTCTTCAACTTCGTCAAGTTCTTCGACATCATCGCCATCTAAAATATCAATTTCTTCAATTTCGCTAGGCTTTTCTTGTGTTTTTGCTTTAATAACAGGAGCGGCAGTAGCTGTTTGAGGAGAATCAGGAGAAGCAATAGCATTCACAACAATATTTCCACTTGAAAGAATTTGCTCAAGCATTTTCTTTATTTCTTCAGCAGAAGCACCATTAAGTTGTGATTGAGCAGGCGCTGACTGTTTCCCAACAGCAGCCATAATTTCATCCCAGCTTTTGTCTAGAATATCTGTTACTTCTGCTTCGTATTTTTTTCCTCGTCGACCAAGGCTTTTCTTTATACCTTTAGCAACTTCTTCTTTTCGTCTTCCAATATTGCTTGATATTACATTCCAATCAATATCTTCTTTATTTGTTAGATACTCATTAATAAGTGAGAATTGAAATCTTTTAATTCTATCGCGAATAATAACAATATCATCTTGCTTAGCATTAAATATTAAGAATATAATAAGATATGATGTAATAAAAACACAAATCAACAATAGTACTTTTACTGCATCTGGGAATACAAATAGATTTTCATTATACCAATGAGCAATTTGAATGCCTTTGGCGCTCTTATTTACAAGAAGTAAGAGTGTATCAGTTTCAGATACTGAAACAAGTCTATTAAGCCCTTGCTCTATAGTGTTAAGAGAGGTAACAAGGGTATCAATAAGTTGCTCTTGTCCTGTATTAGGCAAGCCCATCAATAGCATAGGATTACTTATGTCCCCAGCAATAACAGGAGTTTCAGATACTCGAATTAAATTCTGAGATATAAGAGCTTGTGTTACATCATAAACACTTGTGTAGAAAACAACAGTGCCTCGATATGCATCAATGCTATCATAGAACGGATAACTATAAAGAATCAAATCAGAGTTTATATCATATAATACTCTTGGTGTAGATTCTTGAGGGCTTTGTACAATATCGTATGGCAAAGCTCCAAGATCGGTGTATAATCGATACGAAATAGCGCTTGTTGTTCGCTGCAAAATATCATCATCAAAGGTACTATAATGTAATCGCCTACCATCACTTTCTATAATTCTTATACCCATTAAAGATGGATGGGCTAGCATTAATTCCCCAGCTGCATTTACACGACCTTCTATTGCGTCTGTAGTTTGTGTTGCAGCAAAGCTTTCTTTAACATAGGTATCATCTACAAATTCTGATTTAAAGCTATCTTGGGTGTTTTGAATGTAATTATCGTAGACATTTGTTATTGTAGAAAGCTTTTCTTCCAAGCCTCCGACAATAGCTGGTTGGTAGAAGCGTGTTTCAAGTACAGTAAATAGCCCTGAGAACGCAATTACCGTAAAAACTGCAAAAATGAGAACTGAACTTAATAATGTAACAGCAATTTTTTGTCCTGAAGTCACTAAATCTCCAAAAAATAGTATGGTATAATCAAATTACCCTATTTAGTTATCGGCAGATATCTCGCAGCTCTTGAATACATAATGATAACAGTGTACACTAAAGTATGAAAAAAATTGATCAAGTATTTTTAATTATAGCTTCAATACTTATATTATCAATCGTTTTTGGTACTGCAGTCTCATTTGTTTCTGGAAAAGCTAATCCAGGCGATAGTTTACGAAAACAAGATCCTACCCCAACTACAATTGTAGATTCATCTAGCGATGGCATTGCTGTGTACTCCCAAATTGGAACACTTCGCTGCAGCACTGCAGATTCGCCTTCTATACCTATTGTTGTAAGCCCATACTTTCCTTACCCAAGTAGCGACACAGCTTTTTATGAAGAATTATTTAAGAAAAATCAAAAGCTGCGCTTATTGATAATTGAATACTTTGAATCCTACACTCAAATTGAATTACTGTCAATTGGAGAGGAGACAATAAAAAAGAACTTATTAGAATTAATAAATGCTGAATTAGTATTGGGCAAAGTAAGCGAACTTTATTTTGCCGAGTATATTTTTTTAGAATAAAATGCAACTTTACACTATTGATTGTGTCTAATGATAAACAGACCAAATCTAGGAGATTAAAATGAATGGAGAAATAATTATCCCAGCTGCACAAGTAATTGTTGCAATAATTCCCATTGTTGGGATTGTAATTGGAGGAATTGTAATTTTCTTTTACCTCTTATGGCGAAACTCTCAAATTAGTTTACTAATTAAAACAGAAAAATATGAACCTCTGAAATTTAACCTAAAGTTATTTTCACTTTTAACTGGTATTTTGCTCATTGGAATAGGATTCACACTTAGCATTGTTTTTACATTGCTTGGTGGATTTTCATACCAACTTCTTGGAGGCCTTATACCTCTAACAGTTGGAATCTGTCTCATTGTTTTCAATAAACTCTACACTGAATAGCATCGCTACGAGGAAACGTTGAATTTTTTTTGGCAATCATATTCAAAAGAAGCTCTGCAAGACTTTGAACTTGTAAAACGAGTAAGTAAAGGTGATTCGTCCGCTTTTACAATACTTGTTGAAAAATATGAAAAAAAAGTCAGAGCACTTGGCTACAGTTTTTTTAAAAATGACACTGACACAGCTGATTTTGTTCAGGATGTTTTTCTAAAAGTGTACACAAATATTTCAACGTTTCGAAAAGAATCTCAGTTTTCAACATGGCTAATGCGAATTGCATACAACACAGCCGTAAATGCAAAAAACAGGCGCAAAGAATATGTCGCTTTAAGTGAAAATGCAGAAATACTTGATAATGATTATAGTGTTGAAGAAAAACAGCTTCGTGAATTAACAGCTCAAGCTATTAGAGAAGCGCTAAATGAGCTACCAAAACACTTTGCCCTCTGTCTAGATTTATACTTTTTCTATGATTTTTCTCACAACGAAATTAGTGTAATTACAGGTCTTCCTGTAAACACTATTAAATCAAATATTTTTAGAGCAAAAAAACAACTTCGCCAAAAATTAGAAGATTTTATTTCTTAAAAAATAATGGAGCTATTATGAAACAAACAATATGTGAAGAAACTATTAATACTTTTTTAGAACTCGATAGAAATGAACACTTAGGATTTAAAACTACGTTACATTTGTTCACATGTAAAAAGTGTCGAACTGTAGTTAGGTTGTGCACACTTGCAGATCGCTCTAGTTCAAGGCCACTTCGTATTCCAGAAACAATCAATCATAGCGTTACCAAAATAGTGCAAACAGTTAACCCCTCCTTAGATCTTTTAAAAGATAGCAGTGTAAAACCAGTTTCAATGAGTCGATGGGTATTGTCGGGGTTCATGCTTATTTTAACACTAGTACTTTTTGCATCCTTTAGTATGGATATCAAAAGCCCAATTTTACAAACAACAATTTATTTATTACTTTCAGCCTTTATTTGCATTTATTGCGCTTTTTTTATTGGCAGCAACTTAGACTTTTTTGTTAAAAAAATTGATACAGTGCAACATAGTTTTGAAAAAAAAGCTGGTTCAGAATAAACCAGCCTTTGAAAAGAAAATTAATTCCACAATGAAGCAGGATTAACAGAAGTTCCATACTTCGATACAGCAAAGTGAAGGTGATCCCCGGTACTCATACCCGTGCTTCCAACCCAGCCAATAATTGAACTAGTATCTACATATTCCCAACGTGATACGTTTATATCAACCATATGAGCATATAAGCTGGTATATCCAGAGTGATGCGTTACAACAATATAGTTTCCGTATACTGGATCCCCATATCTTACTTGTGTTACTTGTCCTTGTAAAGCTGCATAAATCCGAGTCCATTTAGGAGCCGCCATATCAATAGCAGCATGATAACTTCTTGAACCAGAAAAAGGACTTGTCCTCCATCCATAGGCAGAGCTTATCCAGTACCGCCCGCGAATAGGAATCTTAAATAAATCGCCATTAATCTCTTGAATAGTTACCCAGTCTAAAAGAGCATCAGGAACAAAAAGCATATTCCCTTCTTCAAGCGAAGTGTGTAATGCAAAACCATTTACTGATGCCATTTTTTCAGCAGATACTTCATATTTTTCTGCTATTGATAAAGGTGTTTCACCATTTTCACGAACAGTATAAAGAATACCAGGCATTGAAGGCACCCTTAGGTACTCTCCTATTTGAATATTCCGAGTTTGGCGAATATTGTTAATACTAATAAGAGTATCTTGTGTTACTCCAAATCGCTCAGCAATAACACTAATCATATCCCCTTCTCTTATACGATATGTAGAATATGAAAGCTTTGGAAAATCTCGTTGAGTGTGCAATTCTTGAATCCATGTCCCAGGAGTTAGATTCGCATTTGTTGGAAACGTTATCCCAGCTGGAACAAAAGAATCAAAACCACCTTTTCCCGAAAAAACTTGAGCCATAAGTGGGTTAGAATAGTTATCTGTTGAAGCATCAAAAATTGATGAAAAAGCATCATACTTCGATATTGTTTTTTCTATAGTGGACTCTGAAAGGGAAAAATCGCTTACGGTATTAGTAGTTGCTTCAATTACTATAGGCTCATGTTGATTATTGATACTTACCCATGAAAGCACAGAAAGACCATACACAAGAAGAGGAGAGAGAAGATAAAACCTTTGCAAGCTCTTTTTTTGTATTCGTATCGCTTTTTTAATGCGGGTAAACGAAGTATGTAGTTTTTCTTTCACAGCTATTTCCTATTTAGTCCAATAAAATATGTCTCAAATGATTCAGAACGGCAAGCTACAGGTTTAAATGTTCTTGCTGTAGCAAAAAGTGATTTCATCTTTTTCATAAGACCTTGTTGATCGCCGCCTTGGAAAATCTTAATGGCGCAATTTCCACCTTGAATAAGCATTGTCTCGGCATAGTACATTGCCATTTCAACTAATTCAGCAGATCTGGTTGTATCAATTAACTTATTACCAGTTGTTGCGGGAGCTGCATCACATAGAACAGCATTATATGGCCCAAGGTCTTGAACACTTTTTCTAATACTATCATCATACAGGTTTCCATGAAAAAATTCAAGGTTATTACCCTTCACATTTCTTGCAAGCTCTTGTAAGTCTACTGCGACAACTTTTCCTGTATCCTTTAGTTCACGAAGAACAAATACAGTCCAGCTACCTGGAGCAGCACCTAAGTCAAGAACTCGAGATTTTTTTGAAAACAATGAAAATTTTTCATTCATTTCTTTTAGTTTATATACAGACCGAGCAGGATATCCTTCAGAAAAGGCCTTTTTTGTCCAAAAATCACTTTTTTCATAATTATTCACTGCTATTCGTTCCTTCTTAAATATATTTGGGCATTCCCCGATTTGTGGTCCGACGAGAGAGACGAACACTACAAATCGGGTCGGGCTCTTGCTTGTAT
>CAYJLQ010000097.1:3608-5653 GCA_964370725.1 uncultured Treponemataceae bacterium | reverse complement strand
GATGTATCATTCATTCTTCCAATTTATAATACCCCACAAGACTTTCTTACACAATGTGTAGCAAGTCTTGTTGCACAAACACACTCAAACATCGAGATACTCTTAATTGATGATGGATCTAGCATCGAATGTGCAGCACATTGTGATACACTTGCTAGTAAAGATAAAAGAATACAAGTTATTCACAAAAAAAATGGTGGTGTTGGTAGTGCTAGAAATGTTGGTTTAAATGCTAGCAAGGGAGAATGGGTTTGTTTTGTAGATCCTGATGATTGGGTTTCAAAAACAATGATAGAAGATGCCCTAAAGTATCCATCTAATAACGAAAAACCAGATGTAATTTTTTGGAATTACACTAAAGAATATGGAAGAACCTCCGAAAATATCCAATATTTTAATGCAGAAACTAAGATATTTTCTGCAACTGAAGAGTTACAACAATTGCATAAATTATCCCTTGTTTTAACTAGCGGCGTTGGATCTATTTGGGCAAAGCTCTATAAAAAAGACTTTCTAATACAACACAACTTATATTCAAATGAAAACTTACCTCGAGGTCAAGATGTTGAGTATAATGTTAGAATATTTTCTAAAGTAAAAAATGTTCTTTTTCTACCCTACTTTAACTATCATTACCGGTATGATGAAAATACAGCCTCGACCGCTTATAATGAAAACTTTGAAGACTACTTAGTTCGTTTTATAACAGAATTATATAATGATGTAGTGCATGAAAAAGATAGTAAACAGCTTTTAAAAGAAGTATACATTAGAGCTATACATGTTCTTCTTACCATTTCTGTACGATATACATTTCATATTCAAAATCCTAATTCTTTATCAAGAAAACTTCATTCATTTTCAAAAACAGTATCCTTAGATCTTTTTAGAGATGCAATTAAATATACATCATATAAAGATTTTTCACTTCCAAGAAAGATTGCACTTTTTTGTCTAAAGCATTCATGTATTCTTGGAATATATCTTATTGCAAAAGTTCGACAAATGCAGTATAGTATAAAGCAATGAAAATAGTAAAAATGCAGGGTGGCCTTGGAAACCAAATGTTTCAATACGCATTTGCAAAAAGCCTAGAAACTTATGGACACAATGTTTTACTCGATACATCACTGTATACTAAATCGCTTACTAGAGGCGGAATAAACTACACCCATAACGGGTTTGAATTAGATAGATTATTTTCTATAGACATACAAGAAGCTTCTCTTAAGCAAATAAAAAAATTAGCAACTCTCCCTACAAATATTATTAGTCGTTTTAAAAGAAAATATCTAACAAAAAAAACACATATAATTGACAAGAATTTTAAATATAGTGACAGTTTTTTTTCAAATCCAAATGATGCCTATTTAGAAGGTTATTGGCAAACAGAAAAATATTTTTTACCCATACAAGATGAAATTAGACAAATATTTTCATTTACACATGAAACCTCTATAAAAACAAAAGAACTTATTGAACAATGCAAACAAAAAAATATTGCAAGCATCCATGTTAGAAGAGGAGATTATGCAGCATCGAACATACATGCTGTTTGTAGCGAAACCTACTACAATAATGCAATCAAACATGCATTAGAGCATACTAATATTGATGCATTTTTTGTTTTTTCAAATGATTTACAATGGGCCAAAGAAAACATTAACTTTATGGGTATATCCACAATATTTGTTGATTGGAATACAGGAATTAACAGTTGGCAAGATATGTACTTGATGTCTTTGTGTAAAATTAATATAATAGCTAATAGTAGTTTTAGTTGGTGGGCTGCATGGCTCAACAATAATACAAATAAGAAAATTATTGCTCCTACAAAGTGGAGCAGAAGAGAAATTGATGTAATAGATACATATTATACATACGATTACTCTGATATAGTTCCCTCTTCTTGGGAACGTATTTCAATATAAAAAGGACACAAACATGAAAAAAGCATTAATTTCAGGAATTACAGGACAAGACGGTGCATACCTTGCTGAGTTTTTACTAAAAAAAGGATATGAAGTACACGGTATTAAAAGAAG
>CAYJLQ010000097.1:0-3508 GCA_964370725.1 uncultured Treponemataceae bacterium | reverse complement strand
AGAAGCCCTTATGCTGTTGCAAAACTTTATGCCTACTGGATTGTAGTAAACTACCGAGAAAGCTATGACATGTACTGTTGTAACGGTATTCTCTTTAACCACGAAAGCCCAATTCGAGGTGAAACATTCGTTACTCGAAAAATAACAAGAGCAGTTGCACGCATCAAATTAGGACTACAAGATTCTCTTTATATGGGTAATATTGATGCCAAAAGAGACTGGGGTTTTGCAGGTGACTACGTAGAACTAATGTGGTTAATGCTACAACAAGAAAAAGCAGATGACTACGTTATGGCAACAGGTATTACTACTACAGTTAGAGACTTTATTACAATGGCCTTTAACGAAGTTGGTATCGATATTGAATACAAAGGTGAAGGCGTAAATGAAGTTGGTATCGACAAAGCAACTGGAAAAGAAATTGTAAAAATCGATCCAAGATACTTTAGACCTGCAGAAGTAGAACTCCTTATAGGAGACCCAACAAAAGCAAAAACTGAACTAGGATGGGAACCAAAAGTACAACTACCAGAATTAGTAAAAATGATGGTAGAAAATGATGTAAAACTTGCAAAAAAAGAATTACATCTAAAAGACGGTGGCTTCGAAACCCAAAACTACTACGAATAATTAGGAATTAGAAAGATGAATAAAGATGCGAAAATATATGTTGCAGGGCACAGAGGTCTTGTTGGAAGCGCAATTCTAAAAGGGCTTCATAAAGAAGGCTATAATAACATTGTTACAAAAACTCATTCAGAACTTGATTTATTAAACCAAGACGCTGTTAACACTTTTTTTAATACCGAAAAGCCGGACTATGTATTTTTAGCAGCTGCAAAGGTAGGTGGTATTGGTGCAAACTCAACCTACCCTGCAGACTTTATTTATCAAAACATGATGATTGGCTTTAACGTAGTTCATGCTGCCTATAAGGCCGGTGTAAAAAAACTTCTTAACTTAGGCTCATCTTGTATATATCCCAAAATGGCAGAACAACCTTTAAAAGAAGCTAGCCTTTTAACTAATGAACTTGAAGCGACAAATGATGCCTACGCTTTGGCAAAAATTGCAGTTATTAAGCTTTGCACTGCATATAATATTCAATATGGCACAAATTTTTTATCAGCTATGCCAACAAATCTCTATGGCCCAGGAGATAATTACGACTTACAAAACTCACACGTATTGCCTGCGATTATTCGTAAATTTCATGAAGCAAAAACAACAGGAACACATGAAGTTACACTTTGGGGAGATGGAAGTCCCTATAGAGAGTTTTTATACTCTGAAGATTTAGCAGCAGCCCTTATTTTTTTAATGAAAGAAAAAAATGCAAGCGACATTAGAATCGGAGAACACCCTAAAACATGTGCTTTTGACTTTATTAACGTTGGTAGCGGCACAGATCTTTCAATAAAGGAATTAGCACAAATTGTATACAAAACAGTTTATGGAGAAAATCCCCAAACACCATGTGTAATAAACTGGGATACTTCTAAGCCAAATGGTACGCCTAAAAAGCTTATGGATTCAAGCAAGCTTTTTTCATTAGGATTTTCACCCAATACTTCATTAACGAAAGGCATATCACTTGCGTACAAGGACTTTTTAGACCATCATTCATGAAAATATTACAAATAATTACCCAGCCAGTACTTGGTGGGGCGCAAAGTGTTGTAATTGAACTCAGTAATGCCTTAGCAGAGAATAATCATGATATCATTGTTATGTCTAAAAAATCAGGTGCAATGTGGGAATCATTAAATGCGGACATAAAAAGAGTCTACTGTAATCATTTTAGAAGAAACATAAGCCCTATAAACGATATAAAGTCTTATTTTGCAATACGAAAATGCATCAAAAAAGAAAAACCAGATATTATACATTTACATACATCAAAAGTGGGACTTTTAGGCCGCCTAGCAGCATGGCCAAAGCACACTAAAAAAACATTTTATACTATGCATGGTTTTGACCAAGTACGCTTAGCTCACAAAGAGTTTTTGTTTTTAGAAAAAATCTTTAAAAACTTGTGTTTTAAAATTATTGCAATAAGTAAATATGATCTTAAGAATTTACATGCATGTGGCATAAAAAATACTGAGCTTATTTATAATGCTGTAAGAGACAAAAAAAATATTAAATTAGATAATAAAATTTTACAACAAATTAAGGATTTTTCTAGAGAAAAAAAAATACTTTTGTCTGTTAGTCGCGATGCAAAACCAAAGCGATTTGATTTGTTTTTAGAAGTAGCAAAAAATTGCCCTCATCTTTCGTTTATTTGGATAGGAAATAAAGAGCCTAAAGAGAACATTCCCAACAACATGATGTGTTTAGGTGAAGTAATAAATGGTGGCGCATACATTAGCCTAGCAGATGCATTTATTTTACTCTCAGATCATGAAGGGCTTCCAATTTCATTGATAGAATCCTTATCATGCGGAGTGCCTATTATTGCATCGAACGTGGGTGGTATTCCCGAAGTAGTAAAAGATAGTTGTGGAATTACAACTGAAAACACTGCAGAAAAAATTATAGCGAGCATAGATCATCTTTTTTCAAATCCTACTATTTATGATTCTATGCGCAATTTATCTCGTAAAGAATTTGAAAAATACTACTCAATAAAAAAAATGAAGGATAGCTACCTAAAAGTGTATCTAAATAATAATTTATAATGTTTATTGCTAAAAAAGCAATTATGTGTTATTATTAACTTACTGAGCAATTTTGGAGATAATACTACTTTCATGACAAGAAAAAAAAGTACTGTATATAATTTAATTAACATATTTACCGATATAATTTTAAGCGACTTAGCGTATATTTTAGCAATACAAGTATGGTTAAAAATACTTAACAATAATGCAACAAATATTGCAGAAAATTTAAATATACTTGTTGTATATTCACTTTTTATGTTTATATTATATCGAAGCTCAAGTCTTTATAACACATCTTCACTTAGAACATTTACACATGAAGTATTAAAAGTAATCCAACTTAACATTTTTGGCATCCTTGCACTCGGTTTAACATTTTATGTTCTACGACTAGATAATTTTTCTCGTGGTGTCCTAGTTTGGTTTTTTATAATTTCTACAATACTTATAGTATTAAAAAGGTTTATATTTCGCCAAATTTTAAAAAAGTTTCCTTCCCTAGCTATTAATAGAACTAATGTACTAGTAGTAGGAAGCGGTTCTTTAGCACAGCGTTTTATTAAAAACTCATCTCGCGACAAGCAGTACGAAATATCAATAATTGGCTACGTAAGTAATAGTAATGACAATTCTGAGAAAAGGCTTGGTTCTTATTCAGAATTAGGAAAATTACTTGAAACTCACACTGTAGACCAAGTTGTCATTGCTTTAGAGCCAACAGAAGTAAGCGATTATATGAGTACAATTATTGAAGCATGTGATAAGGAAGGAACAAAGGTTCATATTATTCCTGTGTACAATGACTTTTTTCCACGTACTCCTGAAATAAAATTTGTAGG
>CAYJLQ010000096.1:0-5689 GCA_964370725.1 uncultured Treponemataceae bacterium | reverse complement strand
AAAACGGAAGTCTGCAGACATATCAATAAGTTTTTTACCATCTTTTTTTGCTTGAAATGCATACGTTTCAGCAATACCGTGTGGAAGGGCTGTGAAGATAATATCAGATTCTTTCATAACCTCATCAGCACTTACAAGTTTCCCATCAGTTTTATCTGTTAATATGCCAAAAAAATTGGGGTACACATCTTGCATATTTTGGCCTTCAAAACTTACTGAACTTAAAACAAGTCTTTCTACATTTGGATGGCGAACAAGCAATCTCGCCAATTCTGCTCCTACATATCCTGTAGCACCAATTATTCCAACTCTTATCATTTTGTACCTCTTTCTATATTAGTAATTGCACTAGCAATTGTAGGGACCGCGTAGTGGTTCCGAGCCCGCTAGTAAGGCAGCACCTATGTGTGCGCCTTGCGGGCGAAGGAATGAAGCCGAAAGGCGGAATCCCGTAAAGTGCGACCGCGAGCTTTAGCGAGCGGAAGTGCCCAAATGCACAGTGACCTCTTGAATAGTCTTTTAAAAGATGATACAGTAAGATTATGAAAAAATCAACCTATGTACAAATCCTAATTGTATGTCTTTTAAGCATATTTGCGTTTGCTTCATGTAAGTCTATACCTACAGAAGTACCTTTTAGTGTTTCAGAGGCAGAATTATTGCAAATGGCTCAGACTGCTATTGATGATAGCAACCCTGAAGCAGCACGTTTTTATTTTGAAACCATGATTGCACGTTTTGGAATGAATCAATCATCATTGGTAATTGCTGAATACGAACTAGCTCATCTTGATGTAAAAGAAGGGAATTTTGAAGCTGCACAACCAGCGTTAGAAAAAATCCTTTCATATTATGAAGACCCAGAATTAGCCGCGTTATTGCCGTCTTCATATAAAAAACTAGCTGAAATTGATTTAGCAAAAATTATAGAATAGATTTATCTATTTGGAGTAATAATGCAGTCGATGGTTATGTCATACAGTTTTGACATGTCATCGACTGTTTCTTTACTTACCCCATACACACCACGTGGGCTTTCATGTGGTTCTGCATCCCCAATTAGTATTATCTTTTTGTATGCGTCTTTATTCCATGTATAATAACGCATAGAAGCGTACAAAGCTTCATATACCGCCTCAGGAATATCGCCACCCAAAAAAGATCCCTGTTTAATACTCATATTGTTTAGTTTAGAGAAAAACACATTTTCATTTTCAGTAAATGGGCTCAATTGAACAGGAAGGCCTTGGAATCTAAAGTTGTCGGTAAAGTCTCGATAAAATAACAATCCTAAGCGAACGTTGTATCTAGTTTTTAACTCTTCTGTAAGTGCAGGAACAAGCTCTTTTTTGAGTCTGTCAATGTCATCCCACATGCTACCTGTAGCATCTATAGCGAATACCACATCGGCTGGTTTATCTTTTGGGATCTCATTAAATGACTTCATTACATCTTCAACTATTGTTTCTGGCCCTTTAGAATAAATCATCATGCCATTAGCAATATCATCAAATGCCTCTACAGCCTTGGAACTGTAAATATTTGTTAATACAGGTTTTACTTCTTCTTTAACTGGTTCTTCGATTACCTCAATTATTGGTTCTTCAATTTTAGGGGGAGCTTGAAAATCAAACATATAAGGATTATCTTCAAATCTTCCTGTGTAATCGGCAAATTGTTTTTCAAATGCTCTAATATTTACAAAGGTACCCATTCCAACTAGCACTTCACCATTTCTGCTCCATGGATATCCGTATAGCAATGTTTTTGGAATATATATTTGGAAACTTTCGCCAAAGTGCTCATCTTTGCTTGCTGTGGAATCAACAAGGCTAAAACGTGAAAACTCGGACTGTAACACTTCACCATCTAATAAACGTATTTCATCCCCATTAACTGGGTTAAATTCTTTTGCTCTATATGAATAGTTTGTAGCCTGTGGGTCTGAACCCTTTGTTGTCTCTGTTAAGAGAATTGATTCCATTCCAATTTTTTTTCTTACAAAGAGGTTCCAACCATCATTACTTGCACTTTCAAGGCGTATATCGTCTGGAGTTATTGTTAATGTTGTGATTGGTTTTTCAGTAATGTGCTGTTGTGAGTCTTGACTGAATACTTGCATTGAAAACACAGGTAGTATTGCAAGAGAGAGGCATAATAATTTAATACACTTGTCGTTTTTGCTGCCCATATTCTAATTATCGGTAATTTTCAGGGTAAACTTATATTTTTTTTTGTGGTGGATTTAGTAAAAAATGGGTAAAAATATGAAAAAAAAAGTGTATTTTTAGTAGATTTTTATAAAAAATATGTTATAATTATAGATATAGTGGTAGAAGAAAAAAAAGTGGTAACAGAAGATTTTGAAACCGTATCTCTCGGAGAATTTTACGAAGGCAATGAAGTTGCCTTGGAAAAAGATTTGTCTACAAACCTTGTTGTATTAACCGATGAGGAACAAGATTTAGTCAACGAAGTGTTTGACGGACTTAAAACGATATCTCCAGAGAGTCTAGTTGTTTTGGCCGACCGCCTTGCCGATTTAGAAAAGCTTACTCTTAATATAGCGCATTTCCCATCTCTTAAAGAATCTCAAGAACAGGGTGGAAAAACCCGAGATATAAGTACTCTTGTTGATGCAATGCTTGTGAGCCGAGAAGGTGACAGAATGCTACACCTTCCTTCAAAGGCAATTCTTGGTAAGGGATTTATTGTTGCTAAGTTTCATACATTTTGTGCAATGGAAAAAATTGCAGAACATTCAATAGGCTCTGAAAAGCTTGTGCAACGACTGCGGCGCGCATGTCTTGATATTTTATTCAATATAATGGCAGAAGATGTGTACATAAGTTTATTAGATAATGAAAGCATTGCTGTTGATTTACGACAAGATATAGCTCATGGGCTTATAAGCTTATGGGAAAGACGTAGCGATAAAACAGCAACTGGAATGGCTCCCGTTTTAGATACTATTTGGAATGCCAGAAGAAATCTTACGCCCGCACTTGGTACAATGATTGGTACAAGTGAACTTCTTTTATTAACTATGGCTATGGATGAAACATGGTGTAGCTTCATTGCTCATAAAATGGGCGAAGAAGATGCTGCAATGGCAATGGAAGAATTTTTATTTGGCTTATCATATGAAGAGATTCAAAAACTTAGAAGTAATATTCGCAAAAAAAATCTCAACGCAATTGGTAGAGATGAGGCCGCAGAAATACTAGGTCGTCCTGCTACATATTTTAAAGCAGGAAATGACTCTGAGCAAGAAACTTTTGAACCAAGAGATTTTTACCTATTGTATTCTATTAGACGTGAAAATGCTCGGGCTCGGCAGCGATTGCATTTACCTGGACCACGTTATACGTTGGAAGATCATTACATGCATTTTATTTTGGAAACAGATTCAAATTAGTGTGGATGTAGATAGACTTAAGATATGAGCTTTGCAAGTAGCATCATTAGTTGGCATGTTTTTAATGGAGAAATTACGTATGAGTGAGACAAATCAAAAAAAGAGTCCATACCGTTTTGGTGAAAAACTTAGAATGGTACGTGAAAAAAAAGGTTACACGTTAAAGACTGTTGCTACAAGGGCAGGAGTCAGCGAAAGTCTTGTTTCTCAAATTGAGCGAAATAGAGTTTCCCCTGCAATTGATACCCTTTTATCATTAGCAGATGTATTAGATATAAATCCAGAATTTTTATTCGAAGAATTTAGAAGGTCTAGGCCAGTAAAAATAGTTCGCCAAGAAGAAAGGCGGCAGCGCAAAGAAGATACCGTGCTGTACGAAGAGCTAGCCAATCCTGTTGAAAAAAATGGCTCTTATGCAATGGAATCATATATGATTACTATTCCACCTGGGGAACATACTCATCATGGTTCGTATGGACACCTTGGGCAAGAGGTTGGTTTTATTCTTGAAGGAAAAGCTATTTTTAAGTATGAAAATGAAGAGTATGTTTTGGATGAGGGGGATAGTATTTCTTTTTCTTCTTCGGCACCACATACACTTTTAAATGCCTCTACTACTAGCGCGTTAAAAGCTTTGTGGGTTGTGAACCCCCCGCAGAGATTTGTTTAAGCTTATAATGAGTCTTGAATAATCTTTTTGTCTGAAAGTAAGTTTTTGTTTTCAGGAACTAAGGCTAGCCCCTCATTTAATGATTTTATCGCTTCCATTAAATTACTTTGATTGTAATATTTTGCAAATTGATTGTGAAAGTAGGCTCCAATATTATGTTCAACAGTTTGTAGTTGGGTCATAGACCTTCTATCATTTTCACTGTCTATAATTGCATTATTTGCTATATCTAAGGCTTGCTGCCATTCTTGTTTGCTCATATGACTATTTACTTCTTTAGAATACACATACATTATTAAGTCTTTATACATTTGTTGTGAGATTCTTTGCTCTTGGTAATACTTTTTTACTTCTGTTACAGATGCGTTAAGTGGAACACCTTCTATAAAAGTTCTAATTCTTGCTTCATCAAGTATTTTTTGACTTGAGGCCACAATCTCACGAGGAACAACAATGCTATCTTTATATTCAACAAAAAAGTTTTCAGCCAAGTTGATATTTTGCTTGAGCTGATGAATAGAGCGATAAGATAGGTGTGTTGCAATGGCATTGTTAAAAAGTGATCCAGAAAGCTCTTCAAACTTTGGATTTGAACCATAATACTTTGTAGCCTCTTCAAAAAAATCGATTCCTTGTGCAAAGTGTTTACGCTTTGAAAGATAGGCAGCATAATTTCCAAATTCTCGAATCATAGCCTCTTTTGAACCATTTGTTTGTAGCAATGCGTTGATATTTACTGCAATATGAGTAATGGTGTCAAAACGTTGTGTTTTATATAATTCAACAATGCGATTTTGCAAAATTAGCGATAGAAGAGAGATTTTCCCGATATTTGTTCTATCCGCGTAGTTTGATGGGGGCGTGTATATGAATCCAGTTTGTCCAAAAGAATTTGCAAACTCTTTTTTTTCTCCGGGGTTAAAGCCGTAAGGTGATGTTGTTTCAACGTCGGTTATAGTACCATCAATAATTACAGAGCAAAATGCATGATCAAAGGTTTTTACCCCTCTTACTTCAAGACCTATTCTATCTGCAAGCGCGTAATATATTATGCTCGATGATACACAGTTATATACGCCAGAATCAAAGAGGTTATTAAGGTTTGTAATACTTTCTCTGTAATTCTTAAACATGTGCTTATGCAAAAATTGAAGTATATATTCACCTGTGTCAAAGCTTGATAAAGAGCGCATGTTTAAGTCATTTTCTAAAGTATTCGCAAGCTCTTTATATTCTGCCAAGTAAGCAGGGATTTTACTGTCATCTATTTCGGATAATTTAAGAGCGTAGTATATAAAATCTTCATCGCTCAAAGATTCGCCTTTTTCATGTGCTTCAAGAATATAAGAATCTGGGGTAAAAATATCCTGAGAGTGCAAAGGAAAAGAAGTGATAATTAGTAAGGCAAAGAGGATGGAAATGTTTTTCATCATAAAATCAATATACTTAAAATTGAAAATAAAGGCAAGGGTGGGGTAAATTATAATTCCTAATTCCTAATTCCTAATTTGTGGCGGGTAAAGCACGTAAGAGAAGTATCCACAAGAATTGCGCAGATTGATGGGATTTCTTTTGTAATAAACTACAGAAAATCTGTGCTA
>CAYJLQ010000095.1:0-5728 GCA_964370725.1 uncultured Treponemataceae bacterium | reverse complement strand
CACCAGTAAAGATTGCCCAAAGAAGTAGATAAAATCCCATTGATGTTAAATCTGCTGCGTTTCCTGCTGGTAAAATCCAAATAATTACCAAAGACCACCAAAATGTTCCGTATGCTGTAAAAGCTGTTGCACCGAAAGTGTTTCCTGCTTTAAATTCCATAATACCTGCAATAATTTGTGCAAGCCCGCCAAGCGCAATTCCCATACCAATTGTTACTAGAGAAAGAGGTAGTACTCCTGCATTGTGGAGGTTTAATAATACTGTTGTCATCCCAAATCCAATAAGCCCAAGAGGAGCTGGATTTGCTATTTTTTGATCTGCCATTCTGTTTCCTTCTTATGTTAATAATTTTGAAAAATGGTAACATAAAGAAAAGAAAAATACAAGGTTGTATGTTGAAAATATCTAAAAAAGGTGGTAAATTATTGGTATAAAAGTTGAGGTGAGAAAATGAGGAAATCTTTATTAAAATTTATAGTTATCGCAATAGCCACATTCATAATAATAGGATGTGATAACTTGTGGGAAATACATAGCGGGACAGATATAGCATTTTCTCTTAATATAGACTCCTTAGAGAAAAGTAGGAGTTCGTTATCAAGAAATGCTGAAGGCGAAAATAAAATAACTATTTCATTAAGGCAAACAAGCACACAAGAAAAAGTTGCTGAAAAAACGGTTTTTTATAGTGGTGATACAGAGGATGTAAAAATAACTTTTACAAATTTGGATATAAAGGGAAAAATAATTTTTGCGGAAGCCCATCTTAGTGATGGAGATGATATTTCTATTGGGAGATCCGAATCAAAAAAAATGCGTAATGGCGTAAATACATTAAACATAGAAGATTTTTTTAGCTTAGAGGAAACAAGTCTTGTTGAAATTTCTGCAGGAAGCTTTCAAAGAGATTCTGATGGAACCTCTCCTTATACCCCAAACCAAACGGTAACGTTAAATGCGTTCGAAATGGGTATAACAGAAGTAACACAAAAACAGTGGCTTGACGTAATGGGAGGCTGGGCAAATGATAAAAAACCGACAGAAGCTCTTGGAGCTGGAGAAGATTTTCCTACCTATTATGTAAGTTGGTATGATGCAGTAAATTATTGCAATAAACTGACAGAATTAGAAATGGGAGAGGAGCATCAAGTATACACAATAAATGAAGCTAGCGTAACTCAAGATTTAGAAAAAAAAGGCTATCGCCTTCCCACTGAAGCAGAATGGGAATATGCAGCTGGATTTAACTCGACTGGAGAAAGATTCACGTATGCAGGAACAAGTACAGCAGGCGACGTACCAACCTTTGCTTGGTATAATGATACAGGTGGAAAAACACATGAAGTAAAAGGCAAAGAACATAATTCCATCGGTCTTTATGATATGAATGGAAATGTTTCTGAATGGTGTTGGGACTGGCATCATGAGGATGGCTATTATGGGGGGCTTCAAACAAATCCAGAAGGATATCTTTCTGGATCAAATAAAGTTCTCAGAGGAGGTTCTTTTGTTTCAAACGTAGACTCTTTACATGTGTCGTGGAGAACATATAATGAGCCGACTAAACAGGATACGGCAACAATAGGATTTCGAGTTGTTCGAACAAAATAATCTGTATTAGAAACCGGTTCGGCATTTGCCTACCGGTTTTTCTTTTTTTCCTCCCTTGCAAATTCCTCTCTTTTACGCTATGATAGACCAATTATTTTTGAAAATTAAGGACGTATTATGGCTATAAATTGTGGTATTGTTGGGCTTCCAAATGTTGGAAAATCAACTATTTTTTCGGCTCTTACGGCGGCTCCTGCAGAAGCTGCAAACTATCCCTTTTGTACAATAAATCCAAATGTTGGAATTGTAGACCTTCCAGACACAAGACTTGATCACTTATCAGAAAAGTTGGAAACAAAAAAGAAAGTTCCTGCAACAGTAGAATTTGTTGATATAGCAGGGCTTGTAAAAGGCGCTTCAAAGGGTGAAGGACTTGGAAACCAATTTTTAGGACATATCCGTGAAGTTGGCGTTATTGCGCAAGTTGTTCGCTGTTTTGATAACGATGACATTGTGCACGTAAATAATAAGGTTGACCCAACTGGTGACATTGAAACAATTAACATGGAACTAGCTTTTGCTGACCTAGACAGTGTTGAAAAACGAATCGAAAAAGCAACCCGCTCTGCTCGTGTTATGGGAAAAGATGAACAAAAAAAAGCAGAAGTGGTATTAAAAGCTTTAGACAAAATTAAGCCATTATTAGAAAACGGCGAAAGAGCTGCAAAGGCAGACCTTACAGACGATGAAAAACTTGCCATTTATGATTGCCACTTAATTACAATGAAGCCACAAATGTATGTATGTAACGTAGATGAAGACGGAATGCAAAACGGAAACGCATACATCGATAGCGTAAAAAAAGTTGCAGAGGCAGAGGGCGCAGATGTTGTTGTAATTTGTGGTAAGTTTGAAGCAGACTTGGCAGAAATGGAAACACAAGAAGAAAGACAAGAGTTTTTAGCAGAACTTGGCATAAAAGAATCTGGTCTTACGGTACTAGCACGTGCTGCCTATCATTTAATGGGGCTTAGAACATACCTTACAGCTGGTGTTGAAGAATGCCGCGCATGGACAATTCACGCAGGCGATACGGCACCAAAGGCTGCAGGTGTTATTCACACAGACTTTGAAAGAGGCTTTATTAAAGCTGAAGTATATTCTTTTGACGACTTTGTTGAATACGGCTCAGAAGCCGCAATTAAGGCAGCCGGTAAATACCGCTTAGAAGGAAAAGAATACATCGTGCAAGATGGAGATGTTATTTTCTTTAAGTTTAACGTATAAGATTTTTTACAAAGTGCCCTTTATAGAAAAGGGTGCTTTTTTTTTGCAAAAATTCAAAAAAAGTCTCAAATTTCTAAATGAAAACGCTATAAATAGAGTATCCACTTTATTTAGGAGATAGCATGAATCGATATTTTATATTTGTTTTTTTAACCAGTATTCTTTTTTCTTGTACAATGCCAACAAGTTCTCAACAAAATGACGAACAAGTTCTTATAAGTGTTATAAACTGGAATTTGCAAACTTTTTTTGACGGTGTTACAGAAGGCACAGAATATGATGATTATAAGGGTGCTAAAAGCACTTGGAATGAAGATAAGTATAAAAAAAGATTAATACAGCTTTGTAAATTTATAGATAAAACAAAGGCAGACATCTATGTATTTCAAGAGATTGAAAACTCAGGAATATTACAAGATATATCGAATGAATTAACTACAAATGCTTTACAGTATGGGTATAGTTGTTTTTCAAAGCATGAAAACGAAGCCCTAGGCATTGCTATTTTGTCTCGATATCCTTTGCAAAATATATCCGTCCATCAACTAGATTTTTCAGTGGCATTAGGTATGTATCAGTTTGATACAAGTGAAAACTTTTTCGACGGTTTTCTTTTAGAACAACCATCAATGAGAGCAATTTTAAATGCAGATGTTTTTATTAATGAGCGTAAAAGTTTTTCTTTGTATGCTTGTCATTGGAAATCTAAATTTGGAGGCGCTGAAAAAAGTGAAATTTGGCGAAATGCACAAGAAAGCCTTCTAGCAGACTTACTACACAAGGAAGAAAAGCTGTTTTTGGTTACTGGAGATTTTAACAGAACATTAGAAGAGTTTATGAATAATAATCTAGAGAAAGCTTTTGACAATGAAACCATAACAATGCACGGAATAAAAAATAATGTTGAAATTGTATCAGCTTGGCTTGAACATAAAGGAAAAATAAATAAAGAAGGCTCATATTTTTTTGAAAATAAATGGGAAAAAATAGATCATTTTTTCTATAGCAAAGGAATGGAGGTAGTAGATTTTCAAATTATAACAGACTCAATGCTTATTACTGAAAAAGGCATCCCTTATCGTTACGACATATATAATGAAAAAGGAGTTTCAGATCATTTTCCTTTGTTGAGTGTGCTTGAATTATGATATTTTATGGAAATGATTTTTTATTATGACTTGAAAATACAATAAGAATATGATACTATAAGGAGAGTCCAATAAAACAAGGGAGTCCTGATGCCATATTCAGAACCATCAACGCTTGCCATAATTGCCTGTCCCGGTGGAGAAGTTTTTGCAAATAAAATTATCTCACATCTTCGCCACATGTATAAACATCGCTTTGGCTTAAAAAGAGATGTAATTTCTAAACGATACGATATTGATAAAAATACTATAATCAGAGACATAAACTATAACAATGATATGAATGCATCTGAACTTTATATTAAAGGTAGTGTTGAAAAATATAGACCTGCTCAATTTAAAACAGAAATTGACTTTACTTATTTTTTAAATGGTGAATTAAAAACACAAATAAAATCTTGTGTGCGCGGAAAAGATGTTTTTATTGTTCAAGATGTTGCAAATGAACAAATTCTATCGTTAAATGATGGTAAAATTGAAAAAGCAATGTCTGTAAATGATCATCTTATGTCACTTATAGTAACAATTGATGCTGCTCGCCGTGCTGGGGCTGCTTCTATTGCTCTTGTTTTGCCAACTTATCCTTATAGTCGTCAAGATAAGAAAAAAGGCAGAGAAGGCTTAACCGCAAGTACCTTGGGAGCAATTTACGAAGGTATGGGTGTTTCAAGAATTATTACACTTGATATTCACTCAAGAGAAATTGAAAATTCCTTTAGCCGTGTAAATATAGAAAACCTTCATGCCAGTTATCAAATAATTCGAGAACTTATAAAGCTTGTTGATTTAACAGGAAAAGAAGATGACGTTGTTATTGTAGCGCCAGATACAGGAGCTGTTGAAAGAAACAAATTTTATGCTCTTGGATTAAAAAAGCCATTGGCAATGATTTACAAAGAAAGAGATTATTCTGTTGTAACTCAGAGTGGAAAAGATACAAACATAAAAACTATGACATTACTTGGTGATGTAAAAGGAAAAATTGCTTTTTTAGCAGACGATATGCTTGGTTCAGGTGGAACTCTTTTAAAAGCTATGGAGTTCTTAAAAGAACAAGGAGCTGAAAAAGTTATTGCTGCAATAAGCTTACCTTTTTTTAATGGTCAGGCGATTGAACTTTTTAATGAAGCGTATGAAAAAGGACATTTTTATAGAATCATTGGAACAAATGCAGTTTCTCATGAAAAGCTTTTAGATTATGAATGGTACATAAACACTGATGTAAGTGGACTTTTTGCTAATATTATAATGCGTGTCCATCATGGACAATCACTCAGCGATCTTTTAGACAATAGAGGTATAATAGAAAAATTGGTGAAAATAGACTAGTTTTTCTATTGAAATAAGGAGGAAGAGATGACAATTTATCATATACCTGAAACATTGAAGGCAATAATATTTGACATTGATTCAACCCTGTATACAAATGAAGAATTTGCAAAGGCTCAAAATGATGTGCAAATTAAACGTTTTGCAGAGATGAAAAATCTTGAGTACGGAGAAGCTAAAAAAATGGTTTCATCGTATCAGGAGGAATGGTCAAAGCTTAATGGAGGGAAAACTCTCTCACTGGGTAATACCTTTGTCGATTTAGGCGTCTCTATTGAAGAAAGTATTCAAATGCGAAAAGAGCTTGTAAAACCTGACGAGTACCTTTCGGAAGATACTCGCTTAGTTGATGCTTTGAGAGAATTATCAGAGAGTTATGCAATTGCTTGTGTTACAAATAATCCTGTTTCTG
>CAYJLQ010000094.1:0-5766 GCA_964370725.1 uncultured Treponemataceae bacterium | reverse complement strand
AAACTTTACAAGTTTAAAGTTATGTGATATTATTTCTTAATGGTTGCGCAAAGGTTAACCATATTTATTAAGAGGTGTTAATGTCTAGGTCATCAGAGGTAATGGATACAGTTCAAGAGATTTTATCTTATATCAGCATTAATGATATTAATGAAGGTGATTTATTGCCATCAGAACGGAAACTGTCTGAGTCCTTGAATATAACAAGAGGAAAAGTACGTAAAGCTTTAACACAGATGTCATTTGAAAACATGGTTGAATGTAAGCCGCAGATGGGAACCATTTTGAGAAGTGTAAATCCTCATACAACAACATTTGAACAAGTATTGAATCTTAAAGGAATGGATCTTCAATCACTTATTGAAGTTAGGGTTCCACTTGAAGCTACTGCAGCATCTCTGGCTGCAAAGAGGGCAGATGACGATGATATTAAAGAAATTGAAGCTGCAGCAGCTCGTTATGCTCATGCAGTTGAATGTTATTCTGCTTGGGATGAAGAGAATATAGATTTTCACATGTCAATTATCAAATCATCGAAAAATGCTGCTATAATTGCAATTATGGAAAACTTATTGAATGATGCAATATTGTCACTTCGTTCAACGAAATCAGCTTACAATCGTGATCGGTTAGAGATTTCTTTGAAAGAACATGATGACATTGTACAATCTATCAAGGAAAAAGATGAAAAAAAAGCATATGACTGTATGCGTTTTCATATGCGCAAGATGTCTGACTTAGCCTCTAAACTTGATATGTTTGTGAGTTAAGAAAAAGGTTTTTTTTATTTACAATTGGTTAACCAAAATGTAACCAATTGTAAAAAGATAAATAAAAGGTTTTTGTATTTTTCCCTTAATAAAAATAAAATAAAACAAAAGGAGTTTAGTATGATTCAAGGTCTACTAATTATTGCAATCTTTTTAGTGTTTGCAGTACTGATTTATAAGGGGAAAATACAAACCTATTTAGCCCTTATGGCAATGGCTGTTTTGATAGCAGCAGTTTCTGGTGTTCCATTAAATGGAAAGGATGGAATTCTTTCTAGTATTTTGGAAAAAGGTTCCTACAACATGGCTGCATCAATTATGGCTCTAATCTTTGGTGCCTGGCTTGGTGAAATTATGATGGATACAGGAGTAACAAAAGATATTATTCGTCGTGCAACAGAAATGGGCGGTGATAAACCTATTCTCTTAGCTCTTGTATTAAATGCTGCAGTAATCTTACTTTTTACAGCGGTAACAGGATTAGGCGCTACAATTATGATTGGTACACTAGTGCTTCCAATTCTTATTGCTGTCGGAATCCGCCCCGTAGCAGCAGGGGCTATGTTTGTATTTGCTCGTGCTATTGGTCTTATGCTAAATGTTGCTCAATGGCAATTATATATGAATGCAGCGAGCATTGACATTGAAGTAATTAAACCGTTTGCATTAACAATTATGGCTATAGGAACAGTATCTTTGATTGTTTTTACTATTGTTGAAATAAAACTAGGCAAAGTAAAAGCATTTGCTATACAAAATACAAATGATGACATAAACAAATCTGAAAAAGTAACTGCATGGGCTATGATAATGCCATTTATTCCATTCCCACTAATATTGTTCTTAAACTGCCTATTGTACCTGCACTTTTAGTAGCTTGTATTTATGGTGTTTTAGTTACTTCTGGAAGGAAAGCAATTAGTGTTCTAGCTAAAACTGGTCCACAAGCAGTTAAAACAGCAGCGCCATCAATTATGATAATGGTTGCTATTGGTATGATTATAGTTTCTGTTAAAAACCCATTAGTTTCTGAAAGTATGAATGGACTTATGAGTTTTATTATGCCTCGAAATGCTATTTCTTACATACTTTTCTTTGCTCTACTTTCACCATTGTGTTTATATAGAGGGCCATTTAATATGTGGGGACTTGGTAGTGGTGTACTAGGATTAATGATTGCATCTAATATTTTACCTGCAGCATCTATAGTAGCTGCGTTTTTGTCTTGTCACTTATTTTTACTTTCAAGTGATCCTACTAACTCACAGCATGTATGGACTGCAGACTATTTAAAAATTGATGTATTTGCTATTACAAAAAAATCATTTTTTTACCTTTGGGCTACTGCAATAGTTTGTATTGTAATTTTTGGATTTACTACAATATAATAGGGGATAAATATGTTAAATTATAAAGTTGGTTTTGTTGGGACTGGAAATATGGCTCATGCCATAATTAAAGGAATTATAAAATCTAATACTATAAAAGGTGAAAATGTTTTTGTATTTGATATTGACACTGTTAAAGTAGAATCAATGAAAAACGAGTATGGAATAACACCAGTAAAAAGTAATATCGAATTAGTTGAAAACTGCGACATCATTGTTATGGCTGTAAAACCTAATATTTGTACTTTAGTATACGAAGAAATAAAAGGAACACTCAAACAAAATCAAATAGTCACTTCAATTGCAGCTGGTTGGTCAACTGCAAAAATTCGTAATGCGATTGAGCAAAGAGCAAAAGTACTAAAAATAATGCCTAACACTCCTGCAATGGTTGGTGCTGGTGTGATGATTTTTAGTAAAGACAATGACTTAAGCGAAGATGAACTACGCGATGTTGAAACTCTTTTTTCTGCTAACGGACTTGTTGTTCATCTTGAAGAAGATAAAATGTTTGCAACAACAGGTATTAGTGGGACAATTCCTGCTTGTGTCTCTATGTATATAGAGGCTCTTGCAGATGGTGGAGTGCAAAATGGCTTAACACGCGAATTTGCTCTCCAAGTTGCAGCACAAGCTGTAATGGGGTCTGCAAAAATGGTGCTTGAATCAGGTTCTCATCCAGGAGTATTAAAAGATCAAGTTTGCACACCTGCAGGCACAACTATTGAAGCTGTTGTCTCATTAGAAGAAGATGGATTTAGAGGTACAGTAATTAGAGCATGTAATCGTTGTACTAAAAAAAGTTATGATATGCTAAAGGCATAGTTTCTTTGGGGTGAATATGAAATATCGTATAGGAGTTGATGTAGGCGGGACTTTTACCGATGCTGTTGTCTTAGATGCACACTCACATGAAGTTATAGGTTATGTAAAAGTTCCAACTACTCACTCCCACCCCAAAAGTGTCTCAGAAGGTATAAAAAATGCTATAGAGAAACTTATTGAGAATTTCAATATAGACATACAGAACATTGATTTTATTGCACATGGAACAACTCAGGTTACAAATGCACTCTTGGAAGGAGATGTAAGCCCTGTTTCAGTTATTAGTACTGCAAAAGGATTTTGGGCATTCAGGGTTAAAGATGAGACAAAGTTCATATCATTGCCTTTAGCCGCTGGCAAAAAAATACATGTTGACAGTTATTTTATAAAAGATTTTGAAAAAAATTATACAGAGCTTGAAAACATTCATAAAAGAATTTTGCGCAATGACAAAAAATTTTTAGTTTCATCCTCTGCATATAGCGTTGATGATCCTATATTGGAAAATGCAATAAAAACTTTTTTTAAAGAAAAAGGATATTCTTGTACGGCAAGTCATGAAATGTCATCTTTATACGGATTAAGAACTCGAACAAAAACAGCTATAATAAATGCGAGCGTTATGTCAAAAATGCTCGAAACTACCAATTTTATGCTAGATAGTATAAAATCTACTGGCATAAAAAAACCTCTTATGATTATGAGATCTGATGGCGGGGTTATGGATGCTAACGAAGTATCAAGACGTCCAATTCAAACAATTATGAGTGGCCCAGCTTCTGGAGTATCAGGGGCAATACTACACGCTAAAATTTCTGAAGGGATTTTTTTAGAGGTTGGAGGTACAAGTACAGATATTTCTGTAATTCATAATGGCCGAGTTATGGTAAAATGGGCGCAAATAGGCTCATTGAAAACATATACTCCATCACTAGATATACGTACTGTTGCAATTGCAGGTGGTAGTATCCTTCGTTTGGAGAATGATATTGTAATCTGTGGTCCTAGAAGTGCTCATATTGCGAGTTTAGAGTATGTATGCTTTTCCAAAAATATTGATATTGATTCAATAGTTATACGGAAACTTCAAAGCAAAGAAGATAATGTTGGGTATATCGTAGTTCATGATTCTAGTACAAACAAAGATTATGCGCTCACGCTTACATGTCTAGCTAATTATTTTGGTTATGTTTCTTCTGGTGACTTTGCAAAGTCTGAAAACATATGTGTAATAGAAGCTGCACTTAAATGCCTTTCAAAATATTTAGACAAAAGTATCGAAAAAATAGGCAGTGAAGTGTTTTCATACACATCAAAAATACTAAGAACGGCAATTATGGATTTATTAGCATCTTACCACTTAAAGATTTCCGAAATGATACTAGTAGGTGGCGGGGGAGGAGCTAGCGCGATCGTTCCTATGTTATCTGAATATATAAATATAAAAATGCAACCAATAAAAAATGCTCATATAATATCACCAATCGGAGTTGCAATCTCAATGGTTCGTGAAGTTGTCGAACGTTCACTTCAAAACCCTTCTAAAAGAGAGTTAGAAAAATTGCAAGAAGAAGCAATTCAGCTTGCAGTACGTTCTGGCGCATCATTATCAAAAATTGAAGTTGATATAGAGGTTGATCCAAAGAAAAATATTGTCCGCGCAATTGCATCTGGTGTAACTGAGAATACCGTGTCATATAAGGCCGATAAAACTGTTACTACAGATATCATGATTGATACAATCTTAAAACGTAATAATTTTGGCCCAATTATACTTGATGAGCATATTGAATCTCAATATTTTGATTTTTTTGTATACAAAACGGAAAGTAAAAACTTATTCCAAAAGATTTTTAAGAAAAAGAAATTTCCTCTTTATATTCTCTCAAAAGATGGTTTTGTTCGTTTTGTGAAAGAGCAAGCAAATCTAATTATTACAAAAAAAGAAAATGCAGTAAAATATTGTAATAAGTACATAGATAAATATAGCACATATAATGATGCAGGCGAATGTATACCGGATGTGTTTATGATTTTGCACGATAAAATATATGATTACTCCCAAATTACTTCCAGAGAACAATTAATAACTCTTGTTGCTTTTGAAGTTGCAAAAAAAGAATCATCAAAGGATATATATTTTGTCTTTTGTGAATAATGATGTGTGTCAAAAAGATACTACGTTTTGGCTAAAATATTATTCTATTAACTTAAAAGATAATGCAGAAGTTTTTAAAATTGAAAAAAAAATAATTGAATTGTCAGTGTGTTATGCGCATATAATGCTAGCTAAATATTCACATCTCTTAAATCAAATGCAAAAAAATAACACTAAGTATATTCTAGATCAGTTTGGTGCTAAACTAGAATTTAGTGAATTGACTTATATTCCTCGTTATGCAGAATTCAGACAAAAAAGCAGAGCCATTGTTCTCTACACTGAAAACATAAATAAGAATGCACAGCTATTTTCTCTTTCGCCTGAAGATTTTATGCACGTCTGCTTGGTGCACGAAATTTTTCATTTGTTAGAGGATGTTGAAGGTGATACAATAAAGGTCATTGCTGAAAAGATAGGAACAAACAGTAAAAAAAATAGTAAATTATTTTCACAATCATCAGAAATAGCTGCTCATACATTTGCAAAAAATATTTGTGCTTTGGGGTCAATTATTATATAATTCTACTATTTCCTCTTAAACACTTGCGGACATGGCACATTTTTTATACAAAGACCACAATGTAAGCATTTTCCATGTGAAGAGCTAATTGTTTGTGTGCTA
>CAYJLQ010000093.1:0-5946 GCA_964370725.1 uncultured Treponemataceae bacterium | reverse complement strand
ACATTGGAACAAAGGTTACAAAAGGACATACAAATTTTGAAAAAGGAATGGATGTGTGGGTAGGTGCTAGTAGGCAACAAGGAACTATAATAGATAAAGCTAGAAAGGGCAGTTACCTTGTGCAAGTTGGAAGTCTTCGTCTCACAGTAAAAGAGGCAGATTTACAAATTGCACCACAATCTAAAAAAAATACTCCAACCGTTGTGGTTGAAATGGAAAATGCAGGATCTTCTCATGGCGCTTCCATGAATGGCGGAAAAAATAAAAATTCTGGAGACTCTGAAAAGCCTAAGTTTGAACTAAGACTTTTAGGTATGAGGAGGGAGGAAGCTCTTAAGGCATTAGATAGACAATTAGATTTGTGTGCGCTTTATGATCTTACCACATTTTCTATAATACATGGTACTGGGAATGGGGTTCTTCAAGAAGCTGTTCGAGAATATTTATCAGGCCTAGGTGGAAGTGTAGATTTCCATTTTGCGCGGCCTGAAGATGGCGGAACTGGAAAAACATATGTAACGCTACGTTAAAATCGGCTTCCTTGCCGATTTTAACTATCGAGTTTTGCAATTTTGCAGAGGATGGATTAGCTCAAAACTCGTTTACTTATTCCTTTTGTGCCATCCTTGGCACGAAACATAAAGAAAATGAATTTTTTATATTCTTTTTAAAAATCTCAGACTTTTGCCATTGACAATTTTTGTATTTTTATGCATCATTTAGTGTAAAACCGTAAGAATATAGAAAAATAGAATAAGGAAGAATAATGAAAGAACGGCTCAATAGGTTAAAAATAATAAGAAAGTTAATAAAAGCCAACCAAATAGAATCTCAAGAAAGTTTGCTTTCGGCTCTTCAAGAAGAAGGTTTTGCTGTAACGCAGGCTACTCTTTCTAGAGACTTAAAACTATTAAAAGTTGGAAAACTTTCTGACGGAAAAAATGGTTATGTGTACGTGCTTCCTGGTGATGATGAGCGTGGTGAAAATGACAAAAGTTTAGCACAGGATTTTTTACGTGGCTACATTTCTATAGACTATTCTGGTAACATGGTTGTTATTAAAACCTATTCTGGGTATTCTGATGTTGTTGCTGTTGCACTTGATAATCTTGCAATGGATGAAGTTTTGGGAACTATTGCTGGAGGGGACAACTGTGTTTTTGCCTGTCTTAGAGAAGGTGTAACTGGCGAACAATTTTTAGTAGCCTTAAAGTCAAAAATTCCTGATATTGATGAATAATGCACAAGGGGGCGTAATGGCGGCTTTGCCGTCGACCACAGAACGCGCGCGTTCGAGGACGATGGAGCGATAGCGGAACCATGAAGCACCCGACGCGAAGATGAAATCTGAGCGATGTGCCCACAAAAGCGTTTATTATTGCCTTTAACTCTTGAAAAATATCATTTACTTTGTATAATAGAATAAAGAAGCAAATTTTATTTGGCTTTTAAGTCTGTAATCGCAGGTACATGCGAAATATTATAAATTTGGAATGATATATGATTAGTGCAATTGTGAAGCTCTTAAAAGGGCTTAATGACAACTCACATCCTGGTGAGATTGCTCATGCTGCTTCATGCGGCTTTTTATTGGGTCTTTTACCAAAAGACAATTTGTTGTGGTACCTCATTTTTATACTTTTTTTATTTTTACGTATTAACAAGGGTGCCTTATTGTTGGTAATTTTGCTAGGATCTGTTGTTGCTCTTTTTTTGGATCCTTTACTAGACACCATTGGGTACACCATTCTAACAATTGATGCTATTGCGCCTTTTATGGCATTTTTCCTAAATATTCCTTTAATGGCCTACACAAAGATTAACAACTCTGTTGTACTTGGTTCTCTAGTGTTTTCTATTGTTGCTTATTTTCCTATGTATCTTGCTGCGAAAGCTTTTGTTTCTGTTTGGAGAAAAACTCTTGCTCCTAAACTTGCTAATAATAAAATAGTTAAAGGTTTTATGAAACTTCCTATTGTAAGTAAAATTTATAAGGCTTATTCAAAAGTGGAGGCAATACGTGGCTAAAGAAACTGAACAAAAAAAAGTAGTGCAACAAAAACCTTCTGTTGCAAAGAAGACGGCTGCAGCTGCTTCTTCAAAGGCCCCTGCAAAGAGTGCAGAAAAAAAATCTTCTGTTACAAAGCCAGCACCTAGCGCTAAACCCTCTGTGGGCGTGAAGTCTGTGCAAAAGGATTCGTTGGCAGATAAAACTCTTGTAGCGAAGTCTCCTTCTTCAAAAAAAGCTGAGAAGCAAAAAAAACCTGCAAAGGTAAAAAAAGAAAAAAAGGCAAAAAAACCTAAAAAGCCTAAGGGGCGAGTTAGAATTGGGCCAATTATTGTTGTTTCAGTTTTAATTGCTGGCATTATTGTATGCGAGAGATTCTTTTTAGATGCCATTGTAAAAAATGTTCTTGTTTCTGTTATTCAATCTGAATATGGGGCAAAGTGTGACATTGAAGCCGTGGACTTAGAATTATGGGATGGCTCGTTTGTTGTAGAAAATTTTGCTTTAGCAGACAAGGCTAGTCCAATGAAAAACTTATTTGAGTTTTCAAAATCTAGCATTGATTTTGATGTTACTCAAGTTTTCTTAGGAAAGTTTGTAGCGGATGAGCTTTCGCTAGAAGGTTTTATGCTTGGTACAGACCGGGAAACATCTGGAGAATTGCCATTATTATTACGAGAAAGTGCTCCTAAAGATGATAGTCAAGAAGGAAAATTTGCGCTAGCTATTAATGATAAAACTTCTGAAATTGCTGCGAACGGAAAAAATATTATTGAACAAGCTGTAGAAACATATAATCCTGAAAACATGATGGAATCATACTTAGAGAAATTGCAAGTTCCAGGATTGGTAGAAACTTCTCAAAAAGAAGTGGAAGAAATAACTGCATACTGGCAAGATGTTGCACCTGAACTTGAAGAATCTGGCGCAGAATTATTTGATTCTGTTGAAGAAGTTAAGGCCTTGCTTGATACAAAAGATGCAGATATTGCTACTATTACAAAGGGTGTAAACTCTATTCAAAACCTTATTTCACAAGGTAAAGAACTTCAGTCACAAGTTGATGATGTTACATCAAGGCTTGATAAAGACATTGATACTGTAAGTGCTTTAAGCTCAACTATACAAAGTGCAATTGAAGCTGATAAAAATTTAATTCAAAGCGAAATTGAAAATATTACTTCGTTTACTTTTTCAGATGCACAAGGTCTTCTTGGTTCAACTATTGAAGGATTTTTTATTGGAGCATTGGGAGATTATTATCCAACTGTACAAAAAGTTTTGACTTTGTTATCGAACGCAAAGGCTGATGCACAAGAGTCAAAAAGAGAGGCTGAGAAAAAAGCTCACGAGCGTTTATCGGGTCGAACTATTCAGTTTAATGCATCTATGCCAACTTTTTTAATTAGAAACACCGTTTTTTCTGGTTCTGATTCTGCAGGAGGACTTGCTGTTTCTGGGTTTGCTCATGACATTTCAAACAATCCTGACTTGCTTCAAAAGCCTGCAACTGCAAATTTAGATTTGCTTATGCAAGATTTTTCTGGGACTCTTGATGCTGTTGTGGATTTAAGAAGTGAAACTGAAAACTATCCTGTAGAAGCCGTGTTGTTTGGTTCTGGCTTAGACACAAGTTCAATTACAGAGTCTGGAACCTTAGGTGTTCCTTCAATTGGTGGCAATGCTGATATTACCGCAGACGTAAAGTTTGAGCTTGCTGGGGATTTTGATTTATCAGCGAACTTTGATTTTAATCCTGCGCTTTTATCTGTTTCTGAGTTTGAACCAAGTTCTGTGTATAGTATGTATTCAAGTATTTTGCGCGAAATACATTCTTTCTATGTTCAAACTGATATTGTATATTCCTATGATGATGGCATGGCTATAGATTTAGACACTGATGTTGATAAAAAAATTGCTGACGGTTTAAGCGGCGCTTTAAATGCTGAAATTGATGCATTAAAGGATAACTTGCGCTCAGAGGCTGAGTCTTATTTAGCTAGCTACACTGATGGCTTTATGTCTAAGATTTCAGATTTTGATGTGTCGAGTGGCTCTTTACTGGACTTAAAAAATGGTCTTGGTGGTGTAGATGGCGAGCTAGAAAATATTAAAGCTGAACTTGAGCAAAGAATAAAAGATGAAGCTACTGGAGCAATACAATCAGAAGCCAAAGATGCTGCATCTGGGCTCTTAAAAGGACTTTTTTAAAATAAAAAGCTTAGGAATTTAGGTTCCTAAGCTTTTCTCCTTTGAATACTGTTCTATAGATCTTACTTAGCGGGGTTAGGAATTTGAAAAAAATTTTAGTAATTGGAAGCTTAAATGTAGATATGGTTGTAAGTGTTGATCATATTCCTGTTACTGGGGAAACTATTCTTGCTGATACTGAAGTAGAATATATAGCAGGTGGAAAGGGGGCTAACCAGTCTTACGCTGTTGGAAAGCTGGGTGGAAATATTACCATGCTTGGGGCTGTAGGCGATGATGCTTATGCCGATATTGAAAGAAAAAGTTTAACATCTGTTAATGTTGACGTATCTCACCTTATTGTTAAGAGTCAAACTGCTACTGGAATTGCATGGATTCCGGTAAATGCACAGGGAAATAATAGTATAATAGTTTTGCCGGGGGCAAATAAAAAACTTTCGGTTCAAGATATTGAAGATAATGAAACCTTAATTAAAGAATCTGACATTATAATCATGCAAATGGAAATTCCCCTTGATACTATAATTGCTGCTGCAAAGTGTGCAAAAAAACATAATAAAATGGTTATATTGGATCCCGCTCCTGTGCCTAAAATTTTCCCTGAAGAATTGTTTAAATATATAGATGTTATTAAACCAAATGAAACAGAATTTTCTCAAATACTAGGGAGGGACGCAGGGGATTATGTTTTAGGTTGTGAAGAGCTTCGCCACAAGGGTATTCCTGTAGTTATTGTCACATTAGGGCCAGAAGGTTTAATAATTAGTTCTGATGAGACAGGGTTTCAAAAGATTGAAGCTACCCCTGCAAATGTTGTTGATACAACAGCAGCAGGAGATACTTTTACGGCTGCCTTTGCTATACAATTAGCAAAGGGCGCAAGTCTGTTAGAGGCTGTACAATATGCAAACAAGGCTGCCTCTATTACGGTTTCAAGAAGAGGTGCGCAAAGTTCTATTCCCTCCGCTGATGAAGTTGGACAGAATATTGAGTAAACAGAGTTGTAAATAAAATCCTCGTAAAACTCTTGAAAAATCTATTAAAATCTTTTCTCAAGCCAATTGACAACTGCACTTTTCTATGTTGTAATTAAAGTAGTAAAAAATCAAATTTTTTTAGGAGAAAAACATGAAAAAAACTTTTCGAATTGCAGGTATTATTTTACTTGTAGCATTGGTTTTTGGCTGTGTAACTGCACCTCAAAGGGATCCTAACGCAGAATACACTTTAACTATTTTACACACAAATGACCACCACGGAGCTGTTCTTGCAAAAGACGGTGAAGCAGGCCTTGCAGAAAGGGCAACCTTTGTTAAGGGCGTGCGTGCAGAAAATGAAAATGTGCTTGTGCTTGATGCAGGTGATATCAATACCGGCTCTGCAATTTCTAACATGTTTGGCGGCGAACTTGACATAAAAGCTTATGACCTAATTGGCTATGAAGCTGTAGCACTTGGAAACCACGAGTTTGATGGAACACACGAAAAAATTGAAGGCCAAATTGACATGTCTGAGTTTACATGGCTTTCTGCTAATATTAAAGATGGCGGAAAATACTTTGTAGAACCATACATTATAAAAGACTACGAAGGTTTTAGAGTTGGTATTTTTGGTTTAACAACAAACAGAACCCAAGTTATTGCAAGCCCATCTGAAGATCTAGACTTTATTAACGAAATTGAAGCTGCAGAAAAAATGGTTTCTATGCTTCGAAATAAAGAAAAGGT
>CAYJLQ010000092.1:0-6006 GCA_964370725.1 uncultured Treponemataceae bacterium | reverse complement strand
TTTGAGCTTCTGCTTCCAAAATGGTAGAAGCTTTGTTTCCTTCTGCAACCAAAATTGCAGATTGTTTTTGGCCTTCTGCAATAAGAATAGACTCTCTTCTTTCACGTTCTGCACGCATTTGTTTTTCCATTGCAACTTGAATGGACTCAGGTGGTACAATGTTTTTAACTTCTACTCGGTTTACCTTAATTCCCCAAGGGTCGGTTGCTTCATCAAGAATGCTTCTCATACGTGTGTTAATAATATCACGACTGGTAAGTGTTGCATCAAGTTCAAGTTCACCAATAATGTTACGAAGTGTTGTAGCAGATAAGTTTTCAATTGCTGATAATGGATTTTCTACACCATAGGTAAAAAGCTTAGGGTCGGTTATTTGAAAATATACAACGGTATCAATCATCATGGTAACATTGTCTTTTGTAATAACGGGCTGTGGGTTAAAGTCCATAACTCGCTCTTTTAATGATACATTGTTAGATACCCTGTCAATGAATGGAACCTTAACATGAAGTCCTACTCCCCAAGTTGTTAAATACGCTCCGAGCCTTTCAAGGATAAAAGCTCTTGACTGTGGTACGATTCTAATATTAACAACGATAAGTGCTAATATTATCACGGTTACTGCGATTAGATAATAAACCATTTTTCCCCCTATTATTTTTTTTCTACTATTGCTGTTACGCCTTCAATGCGTAAAATAATACATTCTGAACCTTTTTTTATTGTTTCACTGCTTTCAGATTTTGCAGTCCATATATTGCCATTAATTTTGACTTCGCCCTTTTCAAAAGAAGTAATGTCTTTTACAACTAGGGCAATGCTTCCTGCTAGTGAATCTACATTTGTTTTTTGCTTTTTAGTTTCCAGTTTTTTCAAAACAAGTGGGCGTGTTAGTATAAGTAATGTAATGGATATGGCTAAAAAAATGAGTACTTGAAAGGTAAACGGTATTGGTAAAAAAGAAATGAATACCATTAAAAAGGAGCCAATTGCAAACCAAATAGTAACAATTGCAAAGGTAAGTGACTCAATAATTATAAATAAGATGGCTAAGGCTAGCCATACCCATGCTACATTTATAGGTAAGAAAAACTCCATAATGCCTCCGAAAGTGCTTTTTATAATTATAGCATATTATTAGCTTTTTGTGCATGGATATAGGAAAAAAAGGAATACTGATGTAGCATAATTTATGAATAATCAATACTGTTGTTTTCTTTTACTTGTATACTAATACTAAACTCTGGAATGCTTTCAATGCTCAGCGTTCCTCCAGCACTCTCTACTCGCTTTCTAATACCAGAAAGTCCCCATCCTTCTGTAATACTTTTTTGAGGTGTTTTTCCATTATTAGTTATTTTCATAGTCCATGTAGAGTTTTCTAATGAAAGTGAAAGAAAAATCTTGCTAGCATTTGCATGGCGAATAGCATTTGTTGTAGCTTCTCGAATAATTGATAAAAACAAATGTGTGTAATTACTGGTTTCAGGGAATAATTCACATGCTTGTATTTCTACTCCAAGTTTATTAAAGTATTCTCTTAGTTCTGTAAAGCTTTGGTGAATGGTAGGACTATAGCTATTTTTAATGTCCTTTATCATGTCTTGTAAGAGAGGGATAACAGCATTATAGTTTTCTCCATCAGTGTGTAGCATACGCTGAACTGCTGTTAATTGCTGTGCCATTATGTCATGGACATGGTATTGCAATTCTGCAATTTCTTGTTCTTTTTTAAGCTTTTTCATGGATTTTGTGATAGAATAAATATGCTTTTCTTGAACCAATAGTTCTTGTTTTTGTTTTTCTAGTTCTACTAAGTCTTTATCTATTTTTGAAACATCACTTGCAATTAATTCTATATATTCTTTTTTTCCAATTGTAAAGTGTCGTTTGGAAAAATACAATGTATCTTCTGCTGTTCTAATGGCGATATCTTTATTTACGGTAAACTTCTCAGCATCTTGAAGTGGCTCCCTTGTAAGCGTGTGCCAAAAAGTGTGAGCATTCCTAAAATCTTTATTATAAAAACGGTACATTATAGTTTGCATTTTTTTGTTGCTTAAATATATGTAGCCATCTGCTCCATAAAACATAATGCCTGTATGAAGGTTATCAAGACCGTTTCGAATGGAAAGAGGGCTTATGACACTTTTGTGCTCAATGAAGGCAATAGAAATACACCGAAATAAGCGATATGCACTGATTCCTAAAAATAAGTAGTATGCAATAGCATAGGCTCTTATATCAATATTCTCTACAATAGGGTGAGTTAAAACTGCTGACACTGCAATTAATAGATAAAGATTGTTTCTTTTTCCAAAAAATGCTATTAGAGAGATGAGTAGAAGAATGGGAACAAGTATATGCATTGACATCGAATAATTGTAAACATCAACAATACCGTATTGTCTATTGATGGATGAAATTGTAGGTAATGAGGCTATAATTAAAATATGAACTAGGGTGAGTGCATCACAAAGAATTTCAATAATATTCTTTTTTATGTATTTAAATATGATAAGTGACATATAGTATGCTTGTGCTGCACATAGAAGTGTTGATATTGTCGTTAAAATCATTAACTGTTTAAATGTAAAAAAGTAGAATATTAACATGGCGCTACCTTTTGTTTTGGAAAGGAAAGCAAAAGGGCAACGGTGTCATCCCATGGCTTTGCAATAAGAGTTCCGTTAAGAGCACTAGCTGTTTTTTGTAGTTGTTCCAGATGTAAACTTTCTGTAATATCTTTGTTTGCAATTATTGAAAACACTGTAGAATTCTTTTTTTCATAAAACTGTATGAGCATAGAATTGCATGAAATGTTTGTTGCGTGCTCGATAGTGGATCTAAAAACTTCATACATGTACAAAGCTTGCTGGATAGGTATATAACCAACTATATTTGACTGAGCAGTAATTGTCAGTGGAATCAGCTTTGTAAACTCTGACATTTCGTGAATATAGTTTAAGAAATCATCTAGTACTTGATTTTTTTTATGTAAGGTATTTATTCTTAAAATGCATTCTCGCTTTATTCCACATGCAATCATATTTATTTGTGCAATATGTGTATGGGGGTCTTTTCCTTCTTTCATTTTTTCCAGTAGTTGATATATCTTTAATGTGTCTCTTTCTAATATTGTATCAATGGTTGCATACACTTTTTTTTGTACAGACAGGGCTATTAAGTCTGCATCTATTTTTCCTTTTTTTTCTAAAATCTTATTATTGTTTTCTTGTAAGCTATTTTGGCGTGTTAGCTCTAATTTTATTTTGTTAAATGCAGAGTTGTCTTCATAGTATAAAAAAGTTCCACCGTTAATATTAGTTTGTTTAAGTTCTAAGTTTTTTGTAGTGTTAAAGTAATTATTTGAACTAAGCACAGTGTTATTGTAAATGTCTTTTATTTCCATGCGTAGCCGAGAGTTTGAAAATAAAGCCATATAGCCTGTATTTATTGGAAAGAGCTTACTTTGAATACACGCTTCAGAAAATAAGAGTATAACAATACCTGTCCCATATCCTACATCAAAATCTCTTGCAATTGGGATGCGTAAGACAATGCCAATGGTGTAAAGAAGAGTAAGAATACCTACAGATATAGGGAAGATAAAGGCCCACATTCTTGGTGAGCGAAATGCTTTATAAATAAGTGTTACAAGGGCAAATGTTATACTTGCGTATATCCACGACATAACCACATAATAACCCCAATTGTAGCTAAAATAAGTATGGTAGTAATCATGTATCGTAAAAACTTTTCCATGAAGATTATTACTTGCAACAAATAGTATTGGAATAAATGAAAATACAAAGTAACCTGTATATGCGATGCTTTGTTTTTTACTCATTAGTTCTTTGCCTGTAGTAATTGCAATATAGACAAAAATAGTTGGTACCATCACAAAGGGAAAATAAAATGCATACCATAAAAAGGATTCCAAATTTGGGTTTCCCATGTTCATTGCTTTCATGAATTGAGATGTAGCAAGGAATAGCTCTAAAAGACATATTATGATTAAAGCATTTCGAATGTTTTTTTGTGATAGTCGTAAAAAAACAGAGATAAGATAGAATATTACAACTATAACGCAGATAATGTAGGCAATTGTTCGCTCTTGATTATTTGCAAAACCATATTTTTTTACATCAAAAGATTGCTGTCGTATAATTGAGCTAGCTGTTGCAATTGCTTTGTTATAGCTTGTATAGTTTTCAACTTTACGTGCTGTTTTGTACTTTTCTTTTGGTGGGTACTCTTCCCCAGCTTCTCCATTTGGCAATCGAAACCCATTGTCTAAGAGTGCTTTATCTAGTGCGGAAGAATGGTTGTTGTAGTTACTCTTATGTAACAAGCCGCCAGTAAAAGAAAGTGTTCCCTCTTTTGGAAAAATTATTTCAATGTTCCGCCCTTCTTTTATGAGAGCAACAGCTTCTGAATCATACATTACTGAGATGGGTTTTGTATTGTCATTTGTAAAAAAACGGTTATTTGTATGTATTCTTCGAAAATCTTTTGAAAGGGCATTAAAATCATAGGACCCATAGAGGGCACTTGCCATAGCTGCTATAATATGCTGATTTTCAGGTGAGTTCCATATTTTTTCTGCAACATTGCTGCCAAATGAAAAATTAATTGGCAAATTGCTTTTTAACATATCATCCCATCCATTAATAGATTCATTTGTTTTGTTTCGATCAATAGCAATAATTACTGTTTGTATATAGTGCTCAGAAAATGAATAGTCTGTGTTGGCGTTTAAAAGTGGAATTGCTTGTGTGTCAAATACATCGACAGCTTCACTGTTTTCTAGGAAACGTAAGGGGCTAGAAAAGTCGCATTCAGTGATATTAATTTGCTGGGTTGCCTCTTTAAATGCTTGTACATAGTTTGGATTGGGTGAAATTACAGTAGGATTTTGTTGAGCATCCACTATCTGTATTGTTAGAAAAAGTAACGTTATGTAAAAACACAAAGATTTTTTCATTCTGGTGACTTCTCCTTTATACGTAGTATACACAAAGATCTTAATTTAATCAAATAATAAATAGATTTGCTTGTACACATAAGAACAAAGACCTTTGGTTAAAAGAGAATAGATGTAAATTAAACAAATTGGATAAAAAAAAGTTACAAAAAAACACCCGATGACTCGGGTGTTACAAGTTTTTAATATCCTAGGTCTTCGTTCATAATTAGCACGTGCATTCTGTTGGGATTGCCTTGGCTATTAATTACTGTAAATGCTCTACATATTTTATCAGGGCTTTTACAATCGGAGCAATGACCTGTAGTTGCGCATGGAGTTTTTTTATCTAGCCGTTTTGCATTTGCAGGTGCAGCTATTTCTCTATTTCTTTGAATAGCATCATCTAGAGTTTTTACAATTTTGTTTACACCGCATATAATAATTACTTTGTCTGGACCATAAATCATTGCAGCAACCCTGTTTCCGTTTCCATCAACATTGTAAATATCGCCTTTTTCGGTAAGCGCATTAGTGCTAGTAAAGTATGCATCTGCAAAAAAAGTTTTTCTATATACTTCGGTAATTTCATCTGGGCTTAAGCCTGGAACACTTCTATCATAAAAGGTATAATCGCCATTATGTAAAAACTCTTTTACACCCAATCCAACCAAAGTCATTGAACCGCCACAGCCTACGGTTGACCCTTTTGGGACAAGTTCTTTAATCTTTGTAATGAGTTCTTCCTTATCTTTAATAAAGTAAGCATTTATATTATTTTCTTCTAAAGACTTTATTGTTCTCTTAATTTTTTCTTCATTTACAAAGTTTGTGTTTTTATCCATACGTATGTTCTCCTACATTTTTTTGTCTTATAATATTGTACGTTCCTATACATATTTCGTCAAGAGAAAAAATTTATTTTCCTAAACTTGAAATTGCTTGTACGGGGCAGTGGATAAAACAATCGCCACAAACGTCGCACCTTGTTCTATCAATTTCGTACTTTACATCTGCCTTACGTGCTGCTTTAAAGGAAC
>CAYJLQ010000091.1:0-6185 GCA_964370725.1 uncultured Treponemataceae bacterium | reverse complement strand
TTTCTTTGAAATATATAATTTATTGTATTATAATGAAATAGAAAAATATTTAATGGTTTTTTAAAAGTTGGCACGCATATTGCATTATAATTGGTGTAGAGAAGTTTAGTGTAGACTATTTTTAGGAGACTATAAAACATGAAAGCAAACGACGAAGTATTATCATTATATTTGAAAGATATTAACAAATATCCACTTTTAACACGAGAAGAAGAAGTAGAACTTGCAACAAAAGCCGCTAAAGGAGATAAGGTAGCAAAACAAAAAATTGTTAATGCAAATCTTAGATTTGTTGTAAGTGTAGCAAAAAAATATCAAAATCATGGACTCGATCTTGTTGACCTTATAAGTGAAGGAAATATTGGTCTAATGACAGCTGTTGATCGTTTTGATGTAACTAAAGGGTATCACTTTATTTCATATGCTGTATGGTGGATTCGCCAAGCAATATTAAAATCAATCTGTGAAAAATCACGGGCAATTCGGCTTCCTCTAAATAGAGCAAACGAACTTGTTCAAATTGAAAAAACCAGAAAGCTTGTAAGCGGAAATAAATCTGAAGAAGAAGAAATAAAAGAAGTGGCAGAAATTTTGCATATGAAACCTGAACATGTTCGAGACATTCTAAATATCGCTCAAGATATGGTTTCATTAGATTCTACTAGTGGATCAGCTGAAGTTACTTCAATTGCAGACTTCATTGAAGATGACAATTATATATCTCCAGAAGAAAATGCTATAAATGTAACAATGAAACAAGATATTGATTCTGTTCTTGATGAATTAAGCGAAAAAGAAGCTAATGTACTACGCTGTAGATTTGGCCTTGTTGATGGAAAGTCAATGTCGCTAAAAGAAGTTGGCGATGTCTTTAATTTAACAAAAGAGCGTATTAGACAGATTGAAAAAAAGGCAATTCGTCATTTGCAGCATCCTAAGTTTTCACAGCGCTTAGAAGCATATGTAGCTTAATACGTAAAAATTGCCGTCCTGGCAATTTTTACTACTGAGTTTCGCGCAAGGTACGAAGTAAAATGATTAGCTCGAAACTCAATGATTTTTTCGTTTTGTGCCATCCATGGCACGCTATACTGACCCTATATACTATTTCCAATATGTTTTTGGATGATTACTTTTTCAATAAACAAATAACCTGAGCGCTTACAGCATTTCCTTGTCCTATATCACCTAATCCTTCTTGCGTTTTAGCTTTAGCAAAAATCTTTTCTTGGCTACATTCTAAAATAGAAGCTATTGAAACAATAACTTTTTCTCTCCATGGCAAAAACTTTGGCTTTTCCATGTGTACAACACAATCTATGTTTTGAATTTCCCAGCCTTGTTGCTGCACCTTTTCCCATGCAGTTCGTAATAATGCTTTTGAGTCAGCATCCTTCCATGTATCGTCACTTGGTGGGAAAAGCTCTCCTATATCGCCTAGTCCTGCTGCTCCCAAAAGGCTATCAGTTATAGCATGTAAAAGAACGTCTCCATCGGAATGTGCAACTTCTCCTTTATGAAAAGGTATTTCTATTCCGCCAATAACAAGTTTTCTGCCTTCTTCAAGTCTATGAAAATCGGTGCCAAGTCCTGTCCTATAGAGTGCATTGTCATTCATTGTGTTTTCCATGTCATGTTTAAATGTAATTTTTTTATTTTTTTCGCTCCCTTGAACAGCATACACATCTCCAATATAGTTTCCCCAAATTTCTGTGTCATCAGTGTATTCTATATTATCAAGCTTTGCTTTACAATGAGCCTTGTATATATCGTCTGTTCTAAAACCTTGTGGCGTTTGCACAGCTCCAAGTGATGAGCGAACTAAGTGGCGAACAATTTTCCCGTCTGGAGCAAGTTCTTTTTGAGTATCTACGGGTGCTATTGATGGAACAGCAGCTCCTTTTTCAGAAGATGTTAATAAAACACTGTGTACTATATCTATAGAAACATAAGGACGAGCTGCATCATGAATAAGTGTGATATCTATATTGTTTTTTGCAGTTTCTAAGAATGAAAGAGCGCAGAAAACTGAACTTTGTCGAGTTGTGCTACCTGGAATAAAGTCAGGTGTAATATTCAATTTTTTTAAGGCTTCTTTTACAAAGGGGCTAGAATATAAGGCTTGCTGTGCAGCTGTTTTATGTTCTTCATTAGGAATGGTTATTATAATATGAGATACGTGAAAGGTGCTTTGCTCTAAAAAGAATTGCAAGAAAGGCTCTAGACTACATGAAAGTACCGTGCCACCTTTTTGTAATGGGAATAGTGTAGACGACAAAGGGAGAAACTCTTTTTTCCCCCCTGTATTAAATCTTGAAGAAGTTCCTGCCGCAGTTAAAACTAGTGCAACTTGAATTGCTTCTTTTTTCATAATTGTTTAATCGTCATCAGAGAAGTCATCATCATCTTCATCGTCATTGATAATGATATCTTCGTCTTTTTCATCTTCAAAAAAGCTTTCTTCTTTGTAGGATTTTTTATTAGGTTCGTCTTGCCCTAAAGGTTCAAGTTTTTCATGTAAAAGTTGCTCAACTTCTTTTGGACTCAACTCTAAAGCGGATGCTATTTCATCTTCAAGAAGTTTTTTAGCGGAGTCATATAATTTTCTTTCCAAAATAGGAAGCTCTTTTACCTTACTTCGATGGTACAATGATCGTACAATCATTGCAATATCTTGAACGGAACCTTTTTTTAAGAGATCCATGTTAAGTTGATACCGCAATTTCCAGTCCGATGTGATAGGCTCAAAGCTTTCGCCAATAATATCAAGAGCCTTGTGAACTTCGGCTGCAGAAACAATTGCTCTAATTCCAAGTTCTTCGCATCTATCTGTTGGGACCATAATAGTCATATCTGATACTTCAAGGTAAATAACATAATACATGGTTTGCACACCATTAAACATTTTTTCCTTGATTTCGACAATTTTACCAGTGCCTTGGCTTGGATATACAATTTGTTGATTAACTGTAAAATTCATTTTATTAGTACTCATACAAACTCATTGTAGCATAAAATATTATAATGGTCAAAGGCTTTTTAGTCATATTGCTAAATATATTTATAGATATTTTTTCTTTTGAAAGTGTTAAAATATGCCGATAAAAAAGCATGAGTGTTGTAAATGAATTTGAAAGTGCTCTTTATGAAGCAGCTGAACAAAAAATAATGTGGTATAATTCCCTTGCTCTCCCTAAAATGTTAGAAAACTATCGTACATTTCATTCAGCTGTAAAAAATATGATTAGTATTTTTGAAAAAAAAATGTTGTTATCTCCTGATCCTTATAAAAAAGATAAGCGTGTTGTAGATATATCAATTCCAGCAGAAGATGATTTTCCAGATTCTGAAGGTCCAGCGGTATTAGGTATTCGCTTATCAGATTACGAATCATCACTAGATTTTTTATGTAACTATGTGCAGTTTTCTGTAGATGCAATGCAACCTGAAAAAATAAAAAAATTATTTTTGTTTAATTCTTTTATAGATTGGAATAATCTAACAAAGGGTGGAGCACAAAGTAATAATCGATATTTTGGCTCTATAATTACATCTGTAAAAACTAGTACTGATAACTTGTCTGCAGGCTTGTTAAGTAACATGCTATCAGTTGTGACTAAAACTCTTAGGGATATTAATAATGAATTAAAAAGCCTTACCTCGTTGCAACGTCAACTCTATAAAATTGATGTTCGAAAAAATATTTTTGATTCGCCTAGCTTTCTTCAAACGTATAATAATTTAACAGTAGAAACAGGGCTTGCTGAGGTGAGAAAAGTTTTTCCATCTCTAATGGAGCAAAAAAGGCTTTATCCCGACTTAATTGAAGAAATTATTCAAGAAGATTTTGGCCCTCAAAAAGATTCTCTTAGAGAAGAAGTGTTAAAAGTATTTCAAATTGTTTCTGAAGAAAAAAAGGAAGATGTTAAAAAAGTTGATACACGGGCACTTATTTTTGATGTGTTAAAAATCTTACAAGCTTTTGCTCCTTCTCTTGAAACCATTCAGCAAAAAATTCAAGAAAATCATGATCTTTTACAAAGTGAAAAAAAAACAGGCTTTGCAAAGTTAGTAATGTCACTTAGAGCTGCTTTTGGATTAAAAAATCCAACAGTAGAGTATAAAATAAAAGCTGTAGATATGCGCACTCAAATTGAAACAATTGAAGTAGTTGATTATAGTAAATTTGTTGACGGTATAACGCAAAAAATAAGATTGTTTAGTTCGTTGGGAGCAAAAAATTCTCCTGTAATGGCTAAACTTGAGAATGAAAGTGAAGAGTCTGTTTTAGAATATGTTCAAAAACGTATCAACGAGTGCCAAGATTTGTTTGCAACGCTTTCTGGCTTTGATGGTTTTTTCAAAACTGAAGTAGCCCCATCTAATAGGCCTAAGGTTAAGGGTATAAAAATAGACTTAGATGTAATAAAAAATACTATCCTTAAGGCAAATAAATATAAAGCTGAATATGTTTCAACGGTAACTACCGAAGAACAAATGAAAAAATTGGGAATTACAAATGAATAAAAAAGTTATACTATCTATACTGGTGTTGTGTGTTTTTTGCACCATTAATGCACAGAAGTTTTTTAATCCAGATATACAAAAAGAATTAGTAGTTATTGATTCTGTGCACAATTATGACTTGAATCCACATACTGCAAGTTATAGTTCAGAAGGGCAGCTTTTAAATGCCTTGTATGAAGGTCTTTTTGTATATGATCCTCTTACACTTGAACCAGTTTCTGCAATAGCAGATGATTTTGCAGTGTCACGTAATAAAAAAACATGGACATTTTCTATTAGGCCAGAGGCAACATTCTCAAATGGAGAAAGAATTACTTCTTATGATATAAAAGACTCGTGGATTGCATTATTAGACCCAAGTTTACATGCGCCGTTTGCGTCTTTATTAGACTGTATTGAAGGTGCTGCAGAGTACCGACAAGGGACAGGTAGCGCTGATGATGTTGGAATAGATGCAAAGAATAGAAACACTCTCATAGTTCGTTTAAATGCTCCAACAGAGTATTTTGCTAAAATTTTAACACACCATTCTTTTTCAGTAGTTCCAAAAGAAAAAAATGTATACTCTGGTGCATACGTATTAAAAGAAAGAAATAAAAATACAATTATTTTTGAAAAAAACACAGAGTATTACGATGCTGAAAATGTAGCAATTCCTTCTATTAAAATTATAAGTGATGACGATTTAGAAGAAAATGCTTACAGGTTTAATATTGGTGAAGCTCAGTGGGCAGCGGGTGGCGTGCAAATTAATACCGTATATGATACCGAAACACTTTATATTGCGCCACAGTTTGGTACTGAGTTTATATTTTTCAAAGCTCAAAATAAGCCTTGGGATGATGCTAATTTGCGAAATGCTGTAATCTCTGCAATCCCATGGGATTTACTACGTGATAGCTTTGTTCCTGCCCACACTCTTATCTTACCAATAGGGACGTATCCTGAAATAGTTGGAATAGAAGAGCGCGATATAGAACATGCGAAAGAACTTTTAAAAGAAGCAGGGTATGAAGTACTCTATGATGAAGATGGTAATGCTATTCCAACAGGATTAGAACTTACCTTTGCTATGCCAGATTTAGACTACACTCGTACTCAAGCAAGTATATTAGTGAGCGGTTTAGCTGAGGTTGGAATTACACTCCACATTCAAACATCTCCAAGTGAGCGATATTTAGGAAGTTTCGAAGGATGGGATGCAGATCTCTTTACCTATACTTGGATAGGAGATTTTGCAGATCCTCTAGCATTTTTAGAGCTTTTTAGAACTGGGTCTTCTTTAAGAGAAACTGAGTGGACAGATAAAGATTTTGATGCCCTGTTAGAAGAAGCAACAACTATAGAAGATCAAGAAGAGCGTTATGAAAAACTTTCTGAAGCAGAACAGTATCTTTTAGATGCAGGCATTATACTACCTCTTTCACATCCTGTATCATTTAACGTAGTTGATACAGGTGTTCTTGGGGGCTGGTATCCTAATGCCTTAGATATTCATCCTTTTAAGAATATGTATTTTATAGAACAAGAAGCTTCTGCCGATTTCATTTAGATTATAAATTTTCACGGCTTGCAGTCCGTACCTACTTTTTTACTATCTCAGTATTGAAAACTATTTCTCTTACACTAAAATTCTTTAAAGTTAGTTTGTTAGTGCA
>CAYJLQ010000090.1:0-6189 GCA_964370725.1 uncultured Treponemataceae bacterium | reverse complement strand
TCCTCTACAAGAAAAACAATTGTCTACGTTTACGGGAAATGTTCGTGCTTTAGCGGTTAATGGATCTTTTGATGACTGTCAAGCACTTGTTAAAAAAGCTTTTACAGATGATACAATTCGAGAAAAACTTCGACTATCATCTGCAAACTCAATTAATATATCTAGATTATTACCACAAAGCTTTTATTACATATATTCTTCACTAAAAGTAAAGTCTAGTAGTTGGCATAATAATAAAATTGACGACCCTTCTATAATTATTACTGTACCATCTGGAAATTTTGGAAACTTAACGTCTGGCCTTATTGCTCAAAAAATGGGAGCTCCGATTGACGGTTTCATTGCTGCTACTAACGCTAATAAAACCATACCAGACTGGTTATTAACAGGAAAATATGAACCAAGACCGTCTGTAGCAACTCTCGCAAACGCAATGGATGTTGGAACACCTAGTAATTTTGAAAGAATGATGTCTATGTACACCTACGATGAGTTAAAAGAAATTTTAGGTGCATATTGGACTGATGATGAAGGTATCAAAGACGGTATATTAAATCACTTAGATAAGACAGGATGCATTATAGATCCACATGGAGCTATTGCATGGAAAGCTTGGCAAGATTTTAGAAAAGGCGGTTTATTATCATTAACAGCTGGAATTAAAACTTCTTCAAATGAACCTGGAATAACAGCTTCAATCCCAAATTGGGCACACTCTGTTTTAGATAATAAGGCAATTGGCATAATTCTAGGAACAGCACATCCTGCAAAGTTTAGTGAAATTGTAAAAGATGCTTCAGGCCGTGAGCCACCTCTACCAGATAGATTAGAAAAAGTTATGATGCTTCAAGATAATTCAATTCCTATGGAAAATGATTATGAAGCATTTAAAGAATGGCTATTAGATACTTTGTCATAATTACATAGGAGATACTACAATGTTTGTTACATGTTTAGATTTAGAAGGTGTATTAGTTCCAGAAATTTGGATTGCCGTTGCCGAAAAAACAGGTATTAGCGATTTGCGCTTAACCACTAGAGATATTAGCGATTATGATGTATTAATGAAAAAAAGACTTGGTATACTTAGCGAACATTCACTTAGATTAAAAGACATCCAAGATGTTATTGAAACATTGGAGCCATTAGAAGGTGCTAAAGCTTTTTTAGATGAACTACGTTTAAATTGCCAAACTATTATTTTATCAGATACTTTTTCTCAGTTTGCTTTGCCTCTTATGAAAAAACTAGGTATGCCTACAATATTTTGTAATGAACTTGTAGTAAATAAAGAAGATGTTATAACAAACTATGCTATGAGACAAGATAATGGTAAATACCATGCAGTCAAAGCTTTTCAAAGCATGGGGCTTGATGTAATTTCGGCTGGTGATTCATTTAACGATTTAGAAATGATAAAGCAAAGTCAAAAAGGCTTTTTATTTAAAGCCCCAGAACACATTATACAAAGTAATCCAAGCATACAAAGCTTTACTGAATACAATGAATTACTAAAAGCTATTAAAGAAACTATATCGTAATATTTAATTTAATTCGTACGCTAGAAATCCTAATGACAGTATTTCACTTTGGACAGGTGTAAAAGTAGAAGAATCCATACCTGTCGAAAAGGCGTACGCATTAACAAATTGGTACGTTTCCCCACTTCCTGATTCAAAGTCAGCATCTCCATCTTTAGGTATATTGTAATCTGAATTATCAACTTCATAGGTGTCATCGAAATTAAAAAATGAGTCATTCCACCTGGTTGGCTTTGTACCTGTAGATACACCAGAAATAAATATATTAGAAACTTCGAGCCCTTTATCTGTTAGTATAACCGTTGTTACACCACCAGAACTTGGAACAAAAGGATTTTCACCTCCCCTTGTAGACTCAAGTTTTTTATAATTTAAACTAATTATTTGCTTATAACCATTATTAGTGTCTTCATCATTTGCATCATTTATTTTTATAGCATCGCTTTGTAAATCTTCTTGATCTTGATAAATGCGATAATATATTTCTGTACCAGGATTAATAAATGTAGAACTCGACAAATCTCGAGAAAGAAAAGAAAAACTATTTGAAAGCACTAGTGAATTTATAATATCACCATCGGCGGGATTTGGCGGGCTAGCATTGAGAGGCGGGTCAATAACATAAAATGTTTTTAAACCGCAAGAGGTTAAAAGAAGTGCAAAAATAACAAAGCATAAATGTAATCGTAGCAAATCTATAACCTCCGAAAAAAGACTTATTCAGCCTTCCCTTCTGCAGTAAGAATTATTGATCTACTTTTTGCTAAATTAGCCCAAGTAGTTGACGGGTAAGAGTCGTTTACCTCTTGATAAGTTGTAAATGCTTCTTGGAAGTTTCCTAAAGACTCATTAATTCTACCTAAGTTAAATAATGCTCTTGCTTTTAGAGAAAAATCATCATATTCAGTAGACATTGTCAAATATTCAATTGAAGTGTCAATTTCGCCTAATTCTTCACTTGCTACAGCTGCATTGTACAATGCAATTGGAGCTGTATAGGCTTCTTTATCTGCTTCATAAGCCATGATAAATGCTTCTCGAGCTTCTGTCCAGTTTTTTAAACTATAGTAAGCATCAGCTACGAAAAGGTAACTTCTTACTGCTACAATACCAGATGATTTTTGAGCTAAATCTGATGCATTTTCAATAAGTGCATCTCTATCAACGTCATATGTGTCTGATGATGAATCTAAGTTTTCGTAGGTAAACTCAATTACATCTAAATCTGAAAGACCTGAAGATACTTTACTTTCACCAACATAAACAAAAATTCCTGCTACAACTGCTATTACAATTAATGCTAATAAAGTGAAAATTAAAGCAAAGCGTGATTTTTCAATAAACACTACTAATTTACTATGCAGTGTTTGTTTTTCTTTTTGTTCCATAACGAACTCCTGTTACTATTATTAACGAAATTATTATAATCCCTTTCGTATATCTAACTCTGAAATTAACTTCGAAACATATGTTCGCTGTACATCCAGTAGTTTTGCTGCCTCTGTTTGATTCCAGTTACACATTGTGAGTATGTGTGTAACATAACTTTTCTTAAAACTATTTATAGCTAATTTTAATGAAGTTTCTCTATGGTCATACTCAACCCTTTTACCTACATTAAGATGTAGATCACTTTCTTGTATAATAGGAGGTGTACCTAATACGCAAGAGCGTTCAATTGTATTTTCAAGTTCTCTAACATTACCAGGCCATTGATAAGCCTTTAATGCACTAAGAGCTTCACTTGAAAAACTTAAAAACTGCTTATTAGTCTCAATGCTAAACTTCTTTAGAAAATGTGTTGCCAACAATTCAATGTCATCCGTTCTACTTCTTAAAGGTAGTACATTAATTGGTAAAACATTTAATCTAAAAAATAAATCAGATCTAAAAAGACCTTTTTCTACCATTTCTTCTAAGTTTCTATTAGTTGCTGCAATGATTCTAACATCAACTGATATTAGTTCATTTGATCCAACTTTTTCAAATTGCTTAAACTGAATAACTCTCAAAAGTTTTGACTGTATATCAAGAGACATTTCTCCAATCTCGTCTAGGAAGATGGTTCCGCCTGTAGCCATTTCAAAACGTCCTGTCCTAGTACAAATAGCATCAGTAAAAGCACCTTTAACGTGTCCAAACAGTTCACTTTCTAAAAGCTGTGGTGAAAGTGCTGCACAGTTTACACAAACAAAAGGTTTGTTTTTTCGCTCGCTTTGCTTATGTATTCTTTCAGCTACTAATTCTTTTCCTACTCCGCTTTCGCCTTGTATAAGAACAGATGCATTAGTTACAGCAACTTGGTCAATTACTTTTAGTAAATCTATAACTGCTGAACTTTTACCAATAAATTCTTGAAAACCAAAATCTGAAATAACAGACTTTAGCTCGGTAATTTCGCTTCTAGTTTTGTTATAAATATCTGCATTTTTATATGCAACACCTGCTTGCACAGAGAGAAGCTCTAGAATCTCTAAATCGCGCATATCAAAATCTTGATTATCTGCTTTATTTAGTAATTCAAAAACTCCAATAACAATATTATCTACACGTAATGGCACTGCAATCATATTAAATGTCTTGTAGTCAGTCATGTTTTGAATTGCAGAAAAGTACATAGGATGACTACTAACATCGTTTAGAAGTAATGATCTGTTTTCTTTAACGGTGACTCCAGCAATGCTATTTTCTACTAAAACTGGTATAGATAAAACTTCGACACCCTTCGGTCCCAGCGCTAAGCGGAACTTAAGGGTGTCTTTTCCTTCCATGAGCAATAGTGATGATGATTCACAACGCACAAGGCGCATTGCAGACTCTAAAATGTATACTAACAAGCTATCAACATCTTCATAGCTTGAGTTTAACCTAGCATTAATATCAATAAGCGCGTTAAGCTTTTCTACATCAAAAGAAGTCTGCAACATTTAAAACTCCATCGAGCTTTAGTTATTTTTGTTTTTTAAGATATCGCCGAGTGTAAATGCACCTTCTGAATCATTATCATGAGCAGACATATAGTGTGACATTTCACTTTGTTGAATCTTTTTCTTTACTTCTTTTACAGAGAAAGCAACTTTTTGCTTGTCTAAGTTAACCTCTACAACGTATACTTTAATTTTATCGCCTACATTGTATTTTTGTACTGCATCTTCGTAAGATTCTTCTCTTGAATCGCTAAGGTTTGATTTGTTAATAAGTCCTTCAATACCTTTGTCTACGCGTACAAAAAGTCCAAAATCTGTGATAGAAACAATTTCACCTTCAATAATTGACCCGATTGGGTGTTCTTGAATAAAATCTTCCCATGGATTGTCAGACAAGTGTTTAATACTTAAACGTAATCTGTGATTGTCAGGATCGTTTTCTACAACAATAACTTCAATTTCTTGACCAACAGTTAAATCCGTTCTTGGATGTTTAACTTTTTTAGTCCATGAAATATCATCAACGTGTAAGAAACCGTCAATTCCTTCTTCTAATTCTAAGAATGCACCAGCATTAGTTAGCTTAACTACTTTACAGTTAATTTTAGTATCTACTGGATATTTTTCACCAATGGTATCCCATGGGTTTTCTTGTACTTGTTTTAATCCAAGTGATACACGACCTGCTTGAATATCATAACCAAGAACCATACATTCAACTTCATCGCCTTGTTTTACAACATCGCTAGGTTTGTTAATTTTGCGTACCCATGAGAATTCACTGATGTGTACAAGACCTTCAATACCTTCTTCTAATTCGATGAATGCACCAAAGTCAGCTAATTTAGTAACTTTACCTTTTACGATATCTTCAACATGGTATTTTCCTTCGAAGTTTAACCATGGATCTTCTGAGAAGTGTTTTAGAGATAAGTTAATTCTCTTGTCTTCTGGATCAAGTCTAATTACTTTTAATGTAATTTCTTGGCCTTTTTTCACAAAATCTTTTGGTCTTGTTACATGTCCCCAGCTCATATCATTGATATGAAGAAGACCATCAAAACCACCAAGATCGATAAAAGCACCGAAACTTGTAAAACTTTTTACAGTTCCTTTAACAGTATCTCCGATTGAAACTGTATCAAAGAAGTTATTTCTATTAGAATTAATAGATTCTTCTAAGTAGTTTCTTCGGTTTACAATAATATTTTCTTTTCTGTCCGTGTGAAGTTTTTCAATATAAAAAAGACTTTTTACACCAACCAATTTTTCTGGTTGTAAAACACGGTGAATGTCGGCTTGACTTAATGGTAAAAAAGCTCTAATTCCAGCACCTAATAAAACTTCGAAACCACTCTTAACAGATTTGTCAATTGTACCTTCAACTGCTGTTTTATCAGCAAATGCTTGCTTTAGGTTTTTTCTAATTTGAATGCTTTCAGCTTTTTGTTTTGAAACAACTGGTCGGCCATCCCTACCATCTCTTTTTTCTAAAACAACACTAACAACATCACCAACATTTGGAATTTCCTTAAACTCCGATCTTGGAATTTTCCCTTCAGCTCTGTACCCGATATTGACGTAAACTTCATCTGAAGTAACTTCTTCTACAGTCCCCTCAATAAGTTGACCATCTTCAAGTGCATCAAAATCTTTAAAATACTTTTCCTGTAATTGTGTTTGAATGCTCGCATCGGAGTTTTGAGTTTCATTCATTTCCA
>CAYJLQ010000089.1:0-6285 GCA_964370725.1 uncultured Treponemataceae bacterium | reverse complement strand
CAGCTGTTAGTGGTGGTAACGTACTTACATCTCTTGTTGTTACTGGAAATAATACTTTTGTTACTGTTGGAAATGGTGTTACCATTAACGGTGGATACAAAGATGCTGTTGAAGATGGTAATGGTGGTGGTGTAACGGTTAAGGATGGTGCAACCTTCATTTTAGATGGTGGAACTATAGAAGGGAACATTAGTAATGTTAACGACTTTCATGTAGGTGGTGGAGCTGTTTCTGTGTTTAATGGAACCTTTATAATGAATAGTGGAACAATAAAGGGTAATAAGGCTATACGTGGTGCTGGTGTTTTTATATTTACTGATTCTTCAACCTTTATTATGAATGGTGGTACTATTGAGGATAACTTTGCAACCGATCATGGTGGAGCAGTTTTTGCTTACAAAGGTGGAAAGTTTATAATGAATGACGTAGAAGGTGATAATGTAGATACCATTATACGAGATAATAAAGCTTATCGATTAGGTAGTGCCATTGCAGGTTCAGTAGGTATTGATAATGTTTCTGAAATTGTAATTAATGGAGGAACTATTACAGAAAATATTGGTCCCCATGGAGCTATTGGTATAGGTGATGCTGGTACAACCATTGAAATGAACGGTGGAACAATTGTAAATAATATTGCAGGGGCTCCCACCTATGGTAGTGATGAGATAGACTATGAAAAAATAACCGTTGCATATAACCCTACATATCACTTTGATGGAGTGACTGATGTGGGTAGAAATGGATTTGCTTTTTCTTATACTGCAAGTCTTTCAGATTTTACATGGAATGGTGGAACGATAAATAATAACTCAAAATCTAATTAGGTTAAATTTTAGATATAATTAGACTAAAATATTTAAAAGCACTTAAGACATAAATCTTAAGTGCTTTTTTTTCACTTGCTTGTAACTTTTTCATATTTAATGTATTATTATAGTATGGCAGAATTATTAGCCCCTGCGGGCAACATAGAAACATTAGAAGCAGCAATTGGCGAAGGTGCAGATGCAGTATACATGGGCTTAAAAAGCTTTAATGCACGTCTTAGAGCATCTAACTTTGCATGGAATCAATTTGAAGCTGCAGTACAATCTCTTCATAGACGCGGAAAAAAAATATTTGTAACAGTAAATACAGTATGTGAAGAAAAAGAAACAGAGCGCTTGTATCGCTTTTTAAAATATCTAAACGAAGTTGGCCCTGACGGTATTATAGTACAAGACTATGGTGTTGTTAGAATGGTTCAAGAATTTTTCCCCGATTTACGTATTCATGCATCTACTCAAATGAACATTGCATCAAGCTCAGCTGCAAACCTTATGGCAAAAGAGGGCTTAAAGCGCATTGTTTTAGCACGTGAATTAGGCTTAAAAGAGATTCAAGATATTAGAGCTAAAACAACTGTTGAACTTGAAGTATTTGTACACGGAGCACTGTGTGTAAGTGAATCAGGACTTTGTCTTTTTTCTAGTTATCTTGGTGGAAAAAGTGCAAACAGAGGTATGTGCGCACAAGCATGTCGACGTTTTTATAACGCTGAAATTATTGGCGGTGGTACTGAAAGTGGATACTATTTTTCACCACACGATTTACAATTAATTGAAAAAATTCCAGAACTTGTAACAGCAGGCGTGAACTCATTCAAAATTGAAGGACGAATGAAGAGCGCTGAATACGTTGGAAGTGTTACTGCTGCATATAGATATGTACTAGATAACTGGGAAAGTGATAAAAAAGGTGCGATAGCTACAGGTAAACGACTCTTATCGAGCGATTTTGCACGATCTAAAACGCTGTTTTGGTATCAAGGCGAAGGTGCAGAGCATGTGTTAAATCCAAAGCAAGCAGGGGGAACTGGTATTGCTCTTGGTAAAATATTTAAGGTTAGAAATGAGGCAATTACTGAAGAACCTGTTCTTGATACAGAGTACGTAGTTTTAGAAGGTAGTGAAGACGATTCTACACCATCAAAAAAGAAAAAAGAAGAAAAGACAGGCTTTGTAGAGCGTCATAACTTTGCACTTTTGCAAGGCGGAACATATGATCCTGATATTGGAGATTCAATTCGCCTACATAAAAAAGATGATTCAGGCCGTGTAAGTCATAAAATTAAAATGATTAAAAAATTTCCAAAGTATGGAAATGAGCCTTGGATTGATATTCCAAAAGGTTTTGGGCCTGGCGATAGTGTATACTTAATACAAACTAAGTCTATGTCAAAACGCTACAAGCGAGTACTACCTCCAGATATTTCTCCGTTTAAAAAACAGCCGGGAGGGGATAGACTTCCAATATTAGACTTAACACCTATTAAGAAGGTAAACCTATCGCATTTTCCGGAAGGCTTATATGTTCAAGTAAGTACTGTAAATGATATGCATGCAGTTCTTACTGAACGACCAAACAGAGTTATTCTAGAGCTTAATGCAGATTCGAGAAGGTCGTTATTACAAAAAAATCAAACACTACCATTTTCTAAAAAGGAAGTGTATATATCTCTGGATCCATTTTGTCCTCAAGAAATGGAAGTGCAGTTATTAGAAGAACTTGAACAACTCATTGATATGCGCTTTACGCAATTTGTTGTAAACAATCCTGCTCATATTACAATGTTAAAAAATAAAAAAGTTTCTATGATTGCTGGCCCATATCTTTATACATTTAATAGATGGGCTGTATCTTGGTTAGAAAATCAAAATATAGATGCATTTATTATGAGCCATGAAACTTCTCAAAGTAATCTTGAAGCAACATTATCTAAAGACCAACGCCAAAGAGCGATGATTAACATTTTTTCATATCCTGCTCTTTTTAGAATGCGCTTCCGTCTTCCTGAAAGCTATGACTTCCATTGGTTTAATGACAAAGAAGGAATGGCCTTTAGAGCATTATCAACTCCCGATGGTTCTTATGTTATGCCAGAAACACCTTTTTCACTAATTGATAAGGTAAATAGTTTAAGAACATTAGGTTTTACACACTTCTTAATTGACATGTCTAAAACTCAAGTTGTTAGATCTGATTTTAAGCAAATAATGAGAGCATTACATAAGGGTGACGTTGTTCCTGGTGCAAGCCGCTTTAACTGGAAAGATGGCTTTTACAACGCCGATAAACTTCGCCGATAAGGTATCCTCAGTTACTATTCACGGTATGCTTTATGGACTATAAAATACCGTGAATAGTTTCCATTATAAACTAAAATACCAACGCTTCTTCTGCGCTAATTAACGCACTTTCTGCAACTGGTTCTTCTTTTTTATTAGCAGCCGATGAGTTCTTTGTCCCGTCTTTTTGCTGGAAAATAGGTTTAAACTCAACATGCTCAGCTACTATGCCAATTTTTGCATGTTTTTTTCCATCATTTCCTTCCCATCGACTTTGCTTTAGTCTACCGACAACTCTTACACCTCTCCCTTTTGATGCATTTTTCATACAAATGTCGGCAAGCTTTGTCCATGTTTCAACTTCAAAAAAGGATATTTCTTTTTCATAGTCTTCATCTTTTTTATATGCTCGAACTGTCATAAGAGAGAATGTGCATATGTGTGTGCCTTTCGTTGTTTCTCTCATTACAGGTTCTTGAACCACATTTCCCTCGACAATAATTGTGTTAAGTGAATTCATCGTTAGCCTCCAAAAAATTTTTGTACGTACACTATATTTATAACGTTTTGTTTAAAAAATTTGAGACTTTTTGCAAAAAAAAACACTCTTTCTAAAAGAAAGAGTGTTTTTTGTATACTATGTATTTGTTTTACAATGTTTTAGTTAGCTTTACAATGTATAAAAGAATATACATTCTTAACTGTTCCCTATCGGTGATTTTTTGTAAAGCGGGATTTTGCATTACATTGTCAGCAAGGTTTTTCATTCGTTCTAGTGTAAACGTTGTAGACTTTATTGACCTAATAGTTTTTCTCATATAATCTCTTAAAAGAGCGTTAACATCTTCAGTTAAGTTGTTACTAAGTTTTTTATCTAATAGTCTATTCCATTGGCGAATATAAGAGTCCATTTCTCTGTCTAATGTTGAGCCTACAGGTACAAGCTTACTTTCTGCATCTAAAGCTGCATCATGAAATTCTTTTCTTCTTTGGTTTTTTGTAGAGTTGCTTAAAGAAGAAGGCTCATCTGCATTCTTAAGTTGTAGTTGCGCTGTGGGAACTGCTTCAATTGTACTAGAATTTTTTTTCTTCTTTGGGGGTCTAAAAAGAATTCTTGCAATCCATGAAATAATTGGAATAGTATACCAAACCGGTAACAAAATTTTTGCATCTGTTGATATTTCTCTTCTTGATAGCATTAATAATTCACTGTATGGAAGCAGTTTACCATTAGAAAACAAATGCATTTTTTCTTTATTGTTTTGAGCATCATAGTGTACTAGTGATAAAAAATTAGCTTGCAAAAGTGCATATAATATTGGTGAAGAAGTTTTCACTTCTGTTTCTAAGCATTCTTCAAAGGCTTTTTGGTCTGTCATTGCTGGAGTATTATCAAACTTTTTGTATAATTCAAACCAACGTTTTGTTAGCACTTCTTTTATGTGTTCGCGAGCGTCGTTACATAAACGAATAATTAAAGGTATAACTTTTGTCTTGTTTATATAATAACGATCGCCAGTATGAATTTTAAATGTTAAGAGTTCTGGTAAGTCTCCATCTGATATATTAGTAGTTGCAGAGCTTAAAAACTCTGTTAAGTCTTCAGGGGAGTATTGACCTAATAGGGGAACGCCTCGTGTATCTGTAAAAAGCTCAATTGCCTTTCTATTAAAATAATGAGGGGCCGTATTTAAAGCTTGCTCTAAATTTCTTAAAGCGGTAGATCTTTGCAAATTTTGCTGAGCTTGATTTTTATAATACCCTATACAAATATCAGTTATAGCAACACTTTGTAATATTGTAATATGTTCTGATGTATAGTCAGTTACTTTTTCATAATCTTGGCGGATGAAAAATCCTAATTGACTCCAAAAATAAAACGAATCACTAGAGTTTTTAATTGACTCAAGCGCTTCTGTGGGTTTTTGTATAAACTGAGAAAAAAATGTTTTAACTGATAATTCTTTTCCTGAATTTGATAAGCGCAATCTTTTTAAGAAGTAATCATGAAATTCTTCTTTACGAAGCATTTGACGTATTTTAGCAAGCGATATATCAAACAAAAGTGAAATTGGAATGGTTGACGGAAAAATAATAGTTGGGATGTTATTTGAAAGTGTTAATCCGTATAAGCGTTTAGACTCGTTGTCCACAGTTGCTGCTGGATGTTGTTTTTCTCCAGCCTCTTCTTTTTCAAAAAGCTCTAGAATATATATTGAAGCTTGGTGTTGTTCTATCATTTCCAATGGAGCTTGCTTTGGAAGGTCATTTATTGTTGGAAATGGAATTGTTGGATTGTTTGCAAGTTCTCGATATCGAGAAGCATATCGCTCAACATAGTAAGGTATTACAATTACACCTTTTTTATCGCTTTCTGGATTTGTAATAATTATTGAGCCTTTTTTTTGTAAGGCTTCTAATTCGTCATACATTGCAGCTTCAGGATTCGTTGTATAACTTACTAATTCAGGTTGCGTATCAATATTGTGTTGTGCATAGCGGCGCATATAATCACAAAATTCAGCAAAATGTACATGTGGACTATTTTGTTTTTGTGCAAAAAGTACAAGAATTGTTAAAAGATTTTTTTTAGCGCTCATTGAATAAGTATATCAAAAAAAAGTTTTTTTAACAATTAGTTTTTGTAAAATTATGAGAATATTTTTATGTATTATATGCATTAATCATTTACAGTGCTTGACCGATTAATCAGTATTTCGTACAATATATCTATGCTTTCTAAAAGAATAAGAACATTAAATCCCTATGTACCTGGTGAACAACCTGCGGGTAATTTTATAAAAATTAATGCTAATGAAAATCCCTATGCGCCTTCAGATTCTATATTATTAGAGCTTTCAGAGTATGTTAAGAATAATGGTATGGTTTTTGCTTTATATGCAGATCCTGAATCTGAAAATTTGCGAAAATCTATTGCTGATATGCTAAATGATTCAGGTGGATTTTTGGTTGCAGATAAAAAGCTAAGCTTTAAAATAACAAAAGATATGATTTTCCCTGGCAATGGTTCTGATGAAGTTCTTTCATTTATTTTTTATACTTTTTTTGACTCTGATAAAGAATTGGTTTTACCGAGTTTAACCTATAGCTTTTACCCAGTATATGCAGATTATTATAATATTCCTTTACATAAAATATCATTAAAAGATAGCTG
>CAYJLQ010000088.1:0-6317 GCA_964370725.1 uncultured Treponemataceae bacterium | reverse complement strand
TTTTGGCTCTTAGCAGTTTTTAATCTATTTTTCTTTCTGTCAAAAAATGCGTTTAATCTTTCAACACTTGAATTAATTACAAGCTCTTCTGGAAAGTCGATTTCTTCTAAAAGATTTAAAGCTGGAGCAAACTCTCCAATGGTCCATTTAGAATGAGAGTCTGTGTTTACTGCAACATGTACGCCATATTCTTTACAAAGTAATGCAATTTTTTTACAGTTTACAAAACTTCCAGGTCTTGCTTCTTCTGAACTTGCATTTATTTCTACAATTTTTTCAAGCTTGGCACATTCTTTTATTATTCGTTCATAATCAAACTCGTATGCTGGATTTCCACAATGACCCATACAGTCAACATATAGGTTGTTTATAGCTCCTAACCAACCATTAGTGTGTTCTTCTTTTGAGCCACTTCGAATAACTTCATGATGAAAAGATGCAATAACAAATTGAAGCTTAGAAAGAATAGATTCACCTAGATCTACACTTCCATCAAAATCCATGATGTTAAGTTCTGCCCCATGAAAAATTTTAACTCCGTCAACGCTTTCAGGAAGTTTTGGAAGGCATTTAAAATGAAGACGATGTGCTCCATCATCTAATCCAGGTCCATGATCAGTCATTGCGATAGCATAAAGATTTTTATTTTTTGCTTCATCGATAAGTTCTGCTATGGTGCTATATGCGTGATGGCTTACTAGTGTGTGAGTGTGTAAATCGGCAATAATATTCATATAATTTCCTACTTATATTTATTATATCAAATACGTTAAAAAATGTATATAAATATTTTTAAAAAGGCTTGTATTATTTAATTATATATGGTAATCTTTTGTAGAATTTAATATGACAGTTTTTAATATTCTGTGAATTTCATTTAACATTTAATAAAGTACTTATAACATTATTGTGAGACAAAAAATTGTAGAGCGTTTATGGGGGGATGGAAAATGAAGGAAGCGTTTGTATTAACATTTGATATTGGAACACAAAGTGCAAGAGGTGCAATTGTTTCAAAAACTGGATCAATAGTAGCCTTTGAACAAATAGTATATGTAAAACCCTATCTTAGCCCTGAAAAATGGTGGGCAGAGCAAGAACCAAATTTTTATTATAAAAAAATCTGTGCTATAGCAAAGATGTTAAAAGAAAAACATAGTGAATCTTTTAATTCAATAGCAGCTGTCACTATAACATCTTTTCGTGATTCTGTTCTTTGTTTAGATAAAGACAAAAATCCCCTCAGAAATATTATTTTATGGCTCGATAAACGCAAAAGCGAGGCAGTTGTTGCTAAAATACCTTTTCTATTTAAGGTTTTACTGTCTATAATTAGACTTAAAGAAATTTTTTCTAGCCAAATTCGACTTGCACCTTGTAATTGGATAAAAGAAAATGAAAAAGATATTTGGGAAAAAACAGATAAATATGTAATGCTTCCAACATATATTAATTATCTACTAACTGGCAACTTAATAGATTCAGTTGCAAATATGATCGGCTATATTCCTATGGACTATAAAAATAGGCGTTGGAATAAAAGTGGAAAAGGCGTAATGAACTACATTGCTGACATTCCAAAAAAAATGCTTGTTGAATTATGTGAGCCAGGAGATATAATTGGTCATATAACACAAGAGTGCTTTGAGCAAACAGGAATACCTGTAGGTATTCCACTTATCGCAACAGGTTCAGATAAATCTTGTGAAACACTAGGTACGTCAGTAATAGGCGATGGACAGTTAGCAGTTTCATTAGGAACTACAGTAACATTGCAAGTTTGCCGTGATAAATATTTTACACCTGCACCTTTTACCCCGTCATATCCTTCTGTGTATAAAAAAAGCTTTAACGGGGAGATTCAAATTCAAAGAGGCTATTGGATGCTTACGTGGTTTAAAAGAGAGTTTGTGCACCGTGAGCGCTCCATTGCGAGAAAACAAGGAATGAGCGTTGAAGCTTTATTAAGTAAGCGTTTGTTTGAAATACCAGCTGGCTGTGATGGGCTTATTTTACAACCTTACTGGGGCTCTGGAGTACTTACTCCTCATGCAAAAGGCGCAATAATTGGTTTTTCCGATATACATACTAAACTACATGTATTTAAATCCATAATTGAAGGCATTGGATTTGCAATGGTCGATGGAATGAGAATTTTAGAAAAACGAACCAAGATTCCCATTACCAGTGCGTATTTAAGCGGTGGTGGAAGCCAGTCAGATGAAATATGCCAAATTATGGCAGATATTGGTGGCGTGCCGATTCATCGTATGCAAACTCATGAAGTAGGGGCTATAGGCTCATCTATGGTGGCCTTTGTATCCCTTGGCATTCACCCAAATTATGAAGAAGCTATTAAAAACATGTGTCACATTACTCGAACCTTTACTCCAAATATGAACGATCACATATTTTATAAAAAGATTTATAAAAAAATCTATGTTAGAGTATTTCATAAGCTAGAGCCATTATATAAGCGAATTATGCCAATAATGAAAGAGCGCTTTAGTGAACATAAAAAGAATACTATATTATAAGGTACATAATACTAATCTATTTTTATACCGAGTTTTCTTTTGCCTAACTTACTCTAAAAATAAGTTGCGCCATATTGCATAGGATGATATAATTTACTTTGAGCATCGAAGGAGATTCATAATGAAAAAAATAGAACTTGGTCGAACTGGAATTGAAGCTTTTCCTATTGCCTATGGTGGTGTAATATCTATGGAAGTGGGGCAGGAAAAGTCTGATGAATACGTAGAGTATGCCATAAAAAAGGGTGTCAATTATTTTGATATTGCACCAAGCTACGGGGACGCACAAAAAATAATGGGCGAGTCAATACGTCCCTACGTAAAAGATATTCATATTGCTTGCAAAACATTTGAACGCGACTGTGAAAATGCAAAGCGTGAACTTGAAGAGTCTTTACAAATGTTGCATACCGACTCTTTTGCAGTATATCAAATGCATTCAGTTCAAAGCGTTGAAGATGTGGAAAATGCTTTTAGAAAGGGTGGATCCTTTGAAGTTATTTTGTCTGCTAAGGAACAAGGAATTGCAAAAAATATTGGTATTAGCTGCCATAGTGAAGAAGCTGCACTTCGAGCCTTAGAACTCTACGATTTTGATACAGTTCTTTATCCAACTAACTGGGCTTTGTTTGAAGCAAAAGGGTTTGGAAAAAGAGTATTAAATATAATTCAAGAAAGGAACCTAGGCTTTTTAGGAATGAAATCGATGATTGAGCGTTCGTGGTCTGATGAAGAGCGCTACGCCTCTTTATATCCAAAATCATGGTGCAAGCCGTTTGTAACCAATAACGAAGCTTTGCTTCCTGCTATGCGCTACGTTACTAATATTATAAAGCCTCATGTTCTTGTTACCCCTGGAAACTTTGAGCATTTTAGTTTTGCCGTCGAAAATATTGATAAAATATTTTCAGCTTTTTCAAGCCAAGATGAAAATATATTAAAAAAAGAACTAGCCAACATAGGTGACCAGTTCTTCTTTTAATTAATACCTTCTACTACGTACAATGTGCGTGGTAGTTTTATAATTCTGAGTGATCAATAGTATAAAGACTACTACAATTTTGACAGGTTACAACAAGAGGATTCTCTGCTGTTTTTTTAATGTCATCTACTTCTGCTTTGCCCAGATTTTTTATTGACTGTGTATAGCGTTCTTTAGAACAAGGACAATCAAATCGTATTTTTCTTGTTAGCGCTACAGAAGGTTTAAACTCTCTGAATAAACCATAAATAATGTCTTCTGCTTTTTGGCCTTCTGAAAACCATTGTCCAAGTGAAGGGCAAGCAAGTAAAGCTCTTTCCATGTTTGTAGTTAATTCATCAGATGTGAGGTGTGCTTTTTTGCTAATCTTGCCACCAATATCGGGCATGCGTTGAACAAAAAGCCCACCAGCTCCAATTACTCTGCCATGTTTATCAAATTGAATACTAGTGTGAAAGGCAGTATTTATTTGTTCCGATTGAGAAAAGTACCAAACTAAATCTTGTGCGATGTTTTTATTTTTTATTTCAACTACGCCAGTTTGAGGCTCTGATTTTTTACCATCTTGGTTATCTCTGTATCTTGAAACAGATAATGTTCCATTTCCAAAAAAAGGTTCTAAGTCCCATGTTTCTAATGGCTTGTCAATAGGAATTGAGTTTTGCAAAAGATAGCCTCTAACAAATCCTGTTGAATCTGCTTCTACAGAAAATCCTTTTGCGTCTCCATCAGTTTCATACTTAAACGCAAGGTGACCTTTTCCTTTCATTGTATTTATCATAAGGGCTGCACAAAGTGCTCCTTGTCCTAAAACTAATGTTTCAAGTATACCTAAATTATGTTGTGCTCGTATTTGGTTAACAAAGCGGGTGCCATGGAAAAGGGCTCCTCTAAACATGCCATCTTGGGCAACAAATACATGCATTTCGTCTTTTTCTAAACTTTCAATGTGAGAAAGAAGTTCTTTATCGTTTATTTCAGCTTTTATCATACATTTATAATACTAAAAAAAAGGCATTTGGTCAAATAAGCGTATTATTTAGTATAGGCCAATTCCTTTTTTTACTACATTATATGCACCATCATATTTTCCAAACTTTGCATTTGTAACAATATGCTTACAATATAATTCTAATAAGTCTTTTTCATTAATTAATGTATTCAATGTTCGTGCAAGACCAGTATCGGTAGTAGTTTCTATAGTACCGTCTCCACCTTCTGAAGAGCAAATTGCACCCCATGCTTCAAAGCGCCCAACGCGTTGTATAAATAATTTTGGAACAGGGTAGTAGGATAATTCACTGGGTTTTGTTATCATTACATCGCTTATTCTCATTAGTAAGTTAGTTGCATATACTGCAGCATAAAAGTCATCATGTAAAAATATATGTATCCCAGTCACAGTATTTTTCTCACTGTCTTTTATAAATTCTTTTGTTGATGTCCAATCTTCATGCATAGTCCAGCTAACGCCTGCTTCTTTTAGTTTTTGTGCAAGTTCAGCCCATCTACCTTTATGGTCACCCATGTTTACAAATATTGTTAACTTTTCATTTAAAACTGCGTCTTTTGTTATTTTAATAATATTAGCAAATTTTTGAACTTGTGCACCAGCACCACCCATTGTAAGTAAAAATCTACGTGGCTTTTTATCTTTCATTCTTTTTAAGCGCATTTCACAATCATAATCTATATTTGAGCGAATTTCATGATCAATGTAATGTCCTGATTCAAAAATGTCGCTTTGAGGCATACAATGAGTAATGGGCGATCCTTTACTCATATGTAAAAAAGTTCTGTACCCCATATATTTTGACGGTGTTTGAACTGAGTGAGTTGTTCCTTCAACTACATGAAATCCAAGGGGATAATTATCGGGTATGATTGTAATAATGTTTTCCAGTCCTGCACTTTTTGCAGCATAGCCCACCCAAGGATGTGTAGACAGGCATGGCATATCTTTTGGAATTTCGTGATACAGTGGAGAGAAAATTTGTGAAATAACTTTGTTTCTATAAGAGGCTGACAAGTATTGCCCAGCATCTGATGTTATTTTTTCCCACACCTTATCATTAAAAAACTTCGACTTTTGAGTAATTCTTGAACCGAGATTATACCAGTATTCAAGTTGTTTTATAGTTTTACTTGCAGCTGAGTTTTCAAAAGATAGCATATCGAACCAGTACGGAGTGCATCCAAGATGCTTTGCAGCAGATGCAATTGCAAGTGACATTCTACAGTGTCCAAAGCCCATTCTCATAGTGCCAAGTAATACTGAATTTTTAGTTTTAATAGGATTTATGGCTTCATTTCCTATGTTTTCTACTATTGACATAAGTCCAAAATCATCAAAACCATTTTTATATGGAACTGTGGTTAATTGTGGATATTCCTCTGCATTATACTTATTTTTCCATGCATAGTATTTAAACATAAAATCTGAATTTCTAGCATCTTTAGAGGGAATTTCATTTCCATAAATATTTTTTGTAACCATTTGGCACGCCTCCATTATTTAAACAACGCTTAAAAGTAGAGGTTACAAAAAAAAGCCACTGAAAAAAATCAGTGGCTTGTGCTTATGACAAAATGTCGTTATTTCATTACCAATACAGAATCATCATAATCGGCTGGAGCTTCGAATCCTAAGAAGTTAATTACTGTAGCTGCAATTGAGCTAATGCCTAAACCTTCTTTTAGTTCTGCCTTGTATTCGCCCTTGTTGTCTGCGTCAAAAATTACACATGGAACAGGGTTTAGCGAGTGTGATGTTTTTGCTTTTGGGCTACCGTCTTCTT
>CAYJLQ010000087.1:0-6320 GCA_964370725.1 uncultured Treponemataceae bacterium | reverse complement strand
GTTTCTTTTAAACGTTCTTGATAAATGGCATAAAGATGCGGAAACTCAATATCGGTACTAATATTTACTAAGCCTGGAGAATCTGGCAAAAGACAATAATCTTTTGCTCTCGATATTCCGTGTGCTACGGTGGATGCTTGCTGCCTTGTAAGAGATGTACACTTTGTTAATAGTGTTACCATATCATCGTCATCGTACACAGAGAAGTTTGAGCCAAGCCCTGCATGTTCTCCATAAAGACGTAAAAACCATGATCCAAACGAGTGAAATGTCCTTATTTGAGTGTATGCAGCTCTCGGATCCAAAAGCCGTGCACGCTCAGCCATTTCATTTGCTGCTTTTTTTGTAAATGTTACTGCTAAAATATTTCTAGGATCAATGTCTTTTTCTTTTATAAGATGCGCAATTTTTGTAGTAATTACACGTGTTTTTCCTGAACCTGCTCCCGCTAAAATTAACAGCGAGCCGCCTTCATGAATTACAGCATCCTTTTGCTCATCGTTTAATATTGATAAATAATCAAGATTTGACATAGTTCCCTACCGAATCCACTCCACGCACACCGGTTATTTGCACTTTTATTACTGAGCCTGGCTTTATTTTTTCTACATCATCAAAGTCGCTATCGTATAAAATTACACACGCGCCATCTACTTCAGGAGCTTGATACCATGCCCTGCCTAAAGCCACGCTTTCACCTTCGATAAGTTCTTCTATTAAAACATCATAGTTTTTTCCTACATGAGAATGGAGCTTTTCTTCAGTTATTACACTTTGTGCGCTTTGTAAGAGATCTACGCGAGATTTTGCAATCTTAGCAGAAACGCGGTTTTTCATATTGTAAGATGCAGTTCCTTCCTCTCGACTATAGGAAAAACACCCCGACCAATTAGGCCGAATTGTCTGTAAAAAATCTAAGGTATTTTTAGATGCTTCATCAGTTTCACCTGGGAAACCACATAAAAAAGTTGTTCTAAGGGACGCATCAGGTAAAACATTTCGTATATCAGTCACAAGCTTTTCATATATTTCTTTAGAACCTTTTCTATTCATCGCATGAATTATGTCATCATCGCCTGATTGAAAAGGAATGTCAAAGTAATGCAAAAACCTTGTATCACTTTTTATTATTGGCAAAATATCACGTGGAAAATGATCTGGGTGTATGTATAATAAGCGTATCCAAAAATTGCCTTTTAGTTCTGAAATTTTTTCTAATAGTTCAGCTAAAGGACTTTTTCCAATACTGTTCCAGTCAAAGGATTTTTGTTGATCAGGAGTAAAATGCTCACTTCCAAAGGCAGCTAAATCCTGACCAATTAAATTAAACTCAAAAATTCCTTTAGAATGCAATGATTTTATTTCTTCTACAATAGATTCGATTGAGCGGCTTCGTAAGCTGCCTCTAATAAGAGGAATTGCACAAAAGGAGCAATAGTTATCGCAGCCTTCAGTAATTTTGATGTAAGTACTTGCAGGATAGTCAAAAAGATTTGTTCTTTCTCCATCGCAAACACCAATTTGATCATATGTAGCTACAGGTCTGTTTCCTGCTTCCATTGAGTCAACTAAATCATCAATTTTTGATAAATCACCATTGCCAAAAATACCATCTACTTCTGGTAAATCTTCAGCAAAAACATCAGCATAACGCTCTGCTAAACAACCAGCCATAAGTATTTTTGCATTAGGGTACCCTTCACGTGCTGCTATTACAGCATCAAGGGATTCTTTTTTTGCGCTTTCTATAAACCCACATGTATTTACTACGATTAAATTTGCATGCTCTGCATCATCCACTAAGGTCCATCCCTTTTGTTGTAAACGATGAGTGATTAGTTCTGCATCAACTTCATTTTTTGCACAACCATGCAAATCCATGTAAAAGTTTTTATTCAATGTCCATTACCACAAGTTTATATACGCCATCGGCTTCTTTTACCCAGCGTATATCTTGAGCTGTTACTTCACCAGGAAGACCAACTTCAAGATCGTAACTGCGTCCATCGGCAATTAGCTCCATAGTCACAGCATTTGAATTTGACATCCATAAGCGAATTGCATTGTTTGCCTGCATAATTAATTCGTCACCAGACATAAACAATGTTTCTACTGATGGATTTCTATCTGAAATATATCTTTGTAAACAAACATCTCTAAAGGCAGCATTAATTGTAAATGGGTATGCACGATTGTCTTCTAAGATAACGGTTTGTGCTAGCGTTGTTGGAAGTTCTGAAACATCGGCGATCTCTGAAGAAGTTTCAAATGCCAATACTGTTCCAGTTGTTTGTGTAGTTAAGAATGCTCTTATTTCCGCTCCAAGTTTTGCGTCAGTATTAGAAATATCTGATAAGAATATTGTAAAATCTGGACCATTTATCCCATCTACATCTATTTCTAACTCTTCGCCAAGCTCTACAAATTGCTTCCCTAATGCTGGTGTTTCAAATGCAAGTGCATTTAAGGTATCTGTAATTTCTAAGTAAACAGTTTCATCAGCAATTCGTAGTGAAAGACTATCACCCTCATACAATCTCTTTTGAAACGGTATTGCAGATAGCGCATAGGTTTCACCTTGATATTTTGAAAGTTTTAATGCATCTTCGTTTAATTGTTGTGGTAGAATTACTAAGTAATAGACTAAGAGAATTGCAGCTACACAAAATGCTAGCGCTGCAGATGAAATGATTATAATTCTTTTTGTATAATTCTTTTTTGGATGTAATAATGCTACAGGAGTAGGTGTTTCTTGAATCAATTTTGCATTAAATAACTTTAATACATAAGTAGAGTCAATGCCTAGATAATTACAATAATTGCGTAAAAAACCTGCTACATAGGTATTACTTGGAAACACATCAGTTCGCTCATTTTCCAAAGCCTCGATATAATGCTTTGAAATAGCAGTGTCTCTTGATACCATGTCTATTGATATATTTTTCTCTTCACGTTTATTTCGTAATATTGCCCCAAAATTTTCCATACATCCCCACCACTATCTATTCAGATTCTGCAAATAAAAAATCATTAAACGTACTTCCCGCAGAAGGCATGTCGAAAAGAAAGCGCATATCTGGTATATTCTGATTTATTGCATAATTTGAAAAATCAAAAATATAGGTAATGCCTTCTACAGATTCTGCATGTACTCTACGAATTAAACGTGTATCTGGATTTATTGCCAATTTTATTGTTCTAAAACCTTCGGTTGTATTTCTACGTGTTAACAATAGTTTTACAACCATTTCTTCTGCTTCTGGTGTTCCAACAGCATCAGGATCTAAAGGCACTGTGTCTTGTCCTATTTCATAGGTTATTGAATAATAGCGTTTCATCAAAGCTAGTCCTTCTGGAGTAGCTAGGCTCATTCCGTCTGAAGAAGAACCTTGACTTTGAACTGTTTGATTCAATATTACATTCGAACCTGGTAAGTATATTGTTAACTGATTTCCGTTAAAAACAATAGCTTGTGTTGCTGGTTCTGAAAAATCTATTCTTAGAAGATTAGGTTGTTTAAATGAAACATGTGATTCCATTTCATCTGAATTTTCACCAATTCGAATTTTCATATCAGCTTCATAATCGCCAATTTCTGAAAACTTCTGCGACACAGATTCAAAAAAATCTGCTGCTGTTAAAATTGCACTTTGTGAAAATGAAATATTTATGCTAAACAGTAACATTGAAGTCGCTACTAGTACCTTTTTAATCATGCGCATTCCTCTCGATAAAATACAATTATATAAAAAATACTCCTATAAGTCAAGATAGAATATTTTACGTATATTTTAGTTATTCAATGTATGATTATTCATAAGCAATGCAGCTTTGCATAAGTAAATCAAGTAGCGCTTGTCTGTCAATATCTACACAAACTTTTACATTTGGCTTTGTTGCATTGTTAACTAATGCAGAACTAGGGTCATTTTTAATTTGAGTGCAAGGGTTAAAGCGTCTGTCTGCAATTGTCATACCTGTCGTGTACCGCCCTTCCGTTTCAACAGTTACATACATATCCTCAGTTTTAAACATCTCAGGTTGAATTAAGTATGCAACTGCACATGCATCATGTATATGCCCACCAGGTAGCCCAAGAGCCAAATTGTATTTAGAATAAAAACTCATAAGTTCGCTTACCAATATACCAACTTTTTTTCCGTTTTTTCGATAGTTTTCCACTTCATCCGCAGTTACATATGACTTCTCAGTAATATCGAGACCACACATCACCATTGGAATACCTGAGTTAAAAACTATATGAGCTGCTTCTGGGTCAACCAAAATATTAAATTCTGCCGTTGCAGTTGTATTTCCATTATTAAGCCCACCACCCATAATCACAATTTGTTCTATTTTTTTATGAATTTGAGGAAATGCTTTTAATAGTATCGCTATATTTGTTAAAGGACCAACAGCTACAATTGTAACACGCTTAGTACTTTCCAATATAATTCGCTTTTGTAATTCCCAAGCGCTTTCACTTTCTACTTCAAAATCAGCGTCTTTTAAATCTGGGCCATCAAGACCAGTTGTACCATGCACTTCTCCGGCTGTTTTAAGAGCTCTTATTAATGGCTTGTCAGCTCCCATTGCAACAGGTATTCTTTTTTCTAAAAAAGTTAGTATTTTTCTTGCATTATTAGATGTCTTATCGAGTGTTTGGTTTCCTGCAACACATGTTACAGCTAATACATCTAGTTTTTCACTTGCTAGAGCAATAATTAGGGCTATTGCATCATCATGGCCTGGGTCACAATCAATTATGATTGGTGTTTTGTTTTCACTCATTCTTTTTTTCCTGTTAATTGAAATAATACTTTATCAAGCACAACTAATAGCATCGATAAACAAATATATCCAAAGGCAATTACTAGTACCCACAAAGCAACGCCAGTATATCCAAATCGTATATAATCTAAGAAGAAATAAGGAACAAGATGCCTGTTAAAACCAAATCTTCCTCCAAAATAACTATATGTGAATGCAAAAATACAGTAAGCAATTGGTAAAAGTGTCCACTTCCAAACCATTCTATAAGAGAACATTCCTTTTTTTTGAAATATAATATAGTCTGCAAGAATAAGCAAAGGGAAAATATAGTGTACATATATATTGCCAGGACCAATCATAGCTGAGCCCGAATCAATTGTTGGCGCTAATAAAAAGTGGTATACCAAAAAGGTAAGCATAATACACATTACTGCGCCGCCATTAATTAGAGACAGCCTATAGCCTTCAACTTTTTCCTTGGAAAAACTTTGTATTATATAGAAGAAACATGCTGCTATACAAACTATATTACTTTGTATAGTATAATAAGCAAAAGAACTCAAGCCATTTTCAGAATGAGCTACATTTAAAAACACACCTATTACACCTACTATAAAAGAAGCAATCAAAAACACTGTTCTTATATTTTTATACTTTTCAGTATTTATCATAATCCCTATCCTTTAACTAATATACCCTATTTTATCACATTTTATAAAACAGCACCACTATTAAATAAGACATTTAAATTAAAAAAGCTCCTTTCAAATAAAATAGAAAGGAGCTTTTACATAGTATTATCTACTATTAATATTTTCCGTATAATGGACCGTAAGTATCACAAGCTCTATAATCTTGACCTTCTTTATCCATTCCAAAAGCATTCCATGCTGCTGGTCTGAAAATTTTATCTTCTTCAACGTTATGCATACAAACTGGAATTCTAAGCATAGAACACATACTAATTACATCAGCACCAATATGTCCAAAACTTACTGAACCGTGGTTTGCACCCCAGTTGTTCATTACGTCATATGCAGTTTTGAATGCACCTTTACCAGTTACTCTTGGAGCAAACCAAGTACATGGCCATGTATAGTCTGTTCGTTTCCAAAGTTTGTCAGTTACTTCATCTGGAAGTTTAACTGTCCAACCTTCAGCAATTTGCATAACAGGACCTTGTCCATGAATAAGGTTAAGACGAATCATTGTTACAGGCATTTCAGCTTTTGTTGAGAAACGAGATGAATATCCACCGCCTCGGAAATATCCAAGATTTGCAGCACTCCAAGTTGTTGCTTCTAAACAAGCTTTTTGATCTTTTTCTGTCATTTCCCAGAATGGTTTTAGAACAGGGTTTCCTGCATCATCTTTTATTTCACCACAGAAATCAATACAACTTGCTCCTGAGTTAATAAGGTGTATAAAACCACCAGCTTCTTTTGCTTTTCCAACAATGTCGTAACCAGATGCTTTTTTGATTGCTTCTGGACTCCAGTATGTTCTAACATCGCTGAACATTTGTGGAGTATTTGTGAGAAGTTTTC
>CAYJLQ010000086.1:0-6394 GCA_964370725.1 uncultured Treponemataceae bacterium | reverse complement strand
CGCGACAACAAGAACCACAATCTTGCGCTCTACCCCTGAACTACAGGCACCATGTACAAGCAATATTCATTGCAAGTATTGGTATTATATCAAATAAGGGGTGTGTTGGTCAATACTATTGTAAAGAGAAAATCACAATTTTCTTTAATTTTTACCCTTGTTGTATTTTGCATATGATCCTTTATATTGACATTTTTTACGTTATCGTCTACTATTCTAGCATGAATGTAGATATCTTATATGTAGGCAACCATGAAATTTCTAAATGGACTAAAGAATTAAATGAGTTTATTGAAACACAAGATAAAACCATTAGCATTATCACAGAATCAAAAATAGAAGATGCGTATAATCATCTTTTTTCACATACAGTTGGAGTCATCGTAGTTGACTCAGAGTTTGAAGAACAGCTTTTAGAATTTATTAAAACAGTAAAAAATGAAGTAGTCTTACATCATATCGCAGTACTAGTAATTGTTCCATTTTACGATAAAGATCAAATGAAAGAACTTTTACTCTGTGGAGCCGATAAAATACTCCCTCTAGATAGGCTAGACGAAACAACTTTTTTTCTTTCACTAAAACCACTTTTATTTAATGCACTTGTAGTGTTTGAAAAAATACATAGAACAACTCACTTGCAGGACAAAGCAATAACCGACTTTATTATGCTTGATCTTGTTAAAGATTATATTCCTAGAACAATTTGGAATGTAGCACAAGAATGTGCTCACTTACAAGTACTCGAACTTCCAGGTGAAGAAAAAGATGCTACCGTTGTATTCGGAGACATTGTTGGCTTCACTAAAATATCTGAAAAGCTAACACCAAAGGAAGTTATTTCCTACCTCAACGAAGCGTATGAAGTGGTAACTAGAAATGTTCATACTTTACATGGCGATATTGATAAGTTTATTGGGGATGCATTTTTTGCTGTTTTTAATGACCCACTTGATGCCGTTAAAAGTATGGTTAACATACAAACAGAATTTGAAAAACTTAATGATATTCGTCGTAGTCAAAATCAAAATGAAATTCTCTTTAGAATTAGTGTTCACTCAGGTCCAGTTATTCGGGGAAATGTAGGAGGGGATAATCGCTTTGATAATACCCTTATTGGAGACACTGTGAATACTGCGTCAAGATTAGAGCCACTTTGTCCCCATGGTAACATTGTAATCTCAGAAAAGGTACGTGAATTAATTTCAATTGATTTACCAGATGCTATTCGTTTTAAAACTAAGCTAAAAGGTAAAAACATTGAAGTTACATATTTTACAGTATTTGACTATCTAAAAGACAAAAACGAGCTCCTATTAAAATAACTATACATACATGTAAATGGTATGTAAAAACTGTATAAATATTCAAAAAAATGTATAAGTTATAATTGACTTACAAAAGTTTATCGGCTATAATTCCCTATGGCTTTAGAAGTATTATATGTCGGCAGACACGACTTAAAAAAATGGACAAAATCAATTCGCGAATTTGAGAAAAATCAAAATACACGAATTAGTCTCCTTAGTGAAACGAGTATAGAAATAGCGTATAATCACCTTTTTTCTCAGCGCGTCGGACTGGTAGTTATAGATTCAGATTATGATGTTGAAATGCTATCTGATTTTATTGGAACAATTAAAAATGACACTGCTCTTCACCACATTTTTGTTATGGTAATTGCTCCTAATTCAAATAAAAAAACAACTAAACAAATGTTACAACTAGGTGCAGATAAAGTTGTTTCCGTGGATAGGATTAGTGATACAATCTCATTTCTTTCTTTAAAGCCACTATTACTTAATGCTCTAGTAATGTCAGAGAAAATTAATAAAACAAATGACCTTCAAGATGAAGCAGTTACAGATTACATTATGCTCGACCTAATAAAAGACTATGTTCCAAGAACTATTTGGAATACGGCCCAAGAATGTGCTCACCTACAAAAGCTTAAACTTCCAGACGAAGAAAAAGAAGCTACTGTAGTTTTTGGAGATATTGTCGGCTTTACAAAAATGTCAGAAAACTTATCACCAAAAGAAGTTATTGCAAAATTAAATGAAGTATATGAAGTTGTAACACGCTATGTATATGAATATAATGGCGATATAGACAAGTTTATTGGTGACGCTTTTTTTGCAGTGTTCAATACAGCCGAAGAAGCAGCACGAAGTATGTATTTTGTACAAAAAGAATTAGAACTACTAAATAAATTTAAAAGAATAAAAGGTCAACAGGAATTACATTTTAGAATTAGTATTCATACAGGGCCAGTTATTCGGGGTAATGTTGGAGGAAATAATCGCTTTGACAATACTCTTATTGGAGATACTGTTAATACTGCTTCAAGATTAGAACAAGTTTGCCCACCATCTGAAATAGTTATATCAGACAAAGTACGTGAACTTCTATTAATAAATATACCAGATGAGCTACGTTACACAGTTACCCCTAAAGGTAAAAATACTGAAGTCGTGTATTACACCGTCTATGAGCACTTTAAACAAATTAGTGTTGCTATGGAAAATGCACGAAAAGTAATGAAGGTTGAAACTACTTAAGGATTAAGAGTAAACTCACCATAATCATCTTCAATAGTAGTTTTAATACCAGCCATAGGTTTCCATAGTATTGAAAGGGTAAAATAGGGACTATAGTCAAATGACTTTGATCCATTAGTTTCTGTAATTATTCTTGGCTCTATTTCAAATTCTGATGAAAGTACCCAGTCGTGTAGGTCATGTTCTACCGTAAGACTTAGGCTTTCAATTTTAAATCCAGAAGATTCTCTTTTTTCCTCATCGTTAAAAGCAAATGAATTAAATAAGTCAATAAACACATTCTTTTCTCCTGGTATTTCATATGCAAAGCCAATCGCATCTTGCATATAGCGTGCTATTTGCTCGTTTCTTGATTCTGCTGCAAAAGTAATCTTTAAAAAGTCTTTAACTTCTAGTAATAAGGATGGTTTAAAGCTAAAATAGCTTCTTGTTGGTATAACCATATCCCACGATAATGCAGTAGATAAGCCAGGCTTTATGTTTACAGAATCATCTGTTGCTTTAATTTCAAAATTATTTATATTCCATACCAGTGAAAAAGCATATGGCGAAAATGTCTTCTCATCACTTGCAACCCACCCAATAGCTTGGTCTAAATCATAATCATAGCCATATCTCATATCATAAACTAATTGAAGTCCCTGCCAGCCCAAACTTACAGATAATTCTTCTGAGTTATTATCTTCAATGTTGTATTCATATGATTGCTTTAGCGAAATAGCATGTTTATTACTTTCGCCTTCTTTATTTGTTTTGAAAAATGTCCATGATGAAGATTGTAAAAACGGTTGAAAAAGCCAATTATCAGATGTTGCACTTTCTTTTTTATATCCAGTACTACCAGTAACAGAACCTATTGGAAAGCCTAGTGCTAGAGAAGTAGTATATAAATCTACCAGCGGTGGCAGGTTTGTTTGCAAACTTAACCTCTGATAATATGTATCTTGATTTGCTTCGAATGTAGCATTCAAGTTGTGCCGAGTAATTGATTCACTATCCCATTCTGTTGTATTATATTGCCATTTTGGTTTATCGATATCTCCAATAAATTCAGTATCAATAATGTTTAATGATGTATTCCAGTTAACTGAAGATTTTTCAAACATTTCAATTTTTGTAAAAGGCTTTACAGAAACAGTGTTTGTGTTTTTCATATCAAGTTTTTGAGATTTATAATCGTCTAGTTGAATAGAATCTTTTTCGCTATCAGTATAATAACTATTAGAAAGCGTGTGATGCTTTTCATACTCAGGTAAAAATGATAGTGAATTATTTATAGAAACATATGAAGAAAATAGGTTTAGTTGACTATTTAATATTACATCTGAGTTAAAAAATACTTGCCCAGATTTTGGATCTTCCAAATTAAATGTAGAAGGTGAAATTGGATCATTGCTACTAGGTTTTGTGCTGCTATACGTATATAAACTGGATACTTCTGGTATAATTTCATATTCTAACGTATAAGATGATGTTTCAGTATTTACTACGTCACTTTGTTGTACATCTACATTTGGCAGCGTATCAACATCTAAGGTAAATGCATCTTCAATCTCATCTTCACTTGAATCATCTGTTTTAATTTTGTTCAAACCTTCAGGCGCTAGCATCATGTCAACAATTTCTTCTTGTTCACTTGTTAAATTTGTATTTTCTTCATACAAATCTATTGTACTTGCTTCCACAGTGTTTGACCAATCAACTAGGGTTCCTTCAATATTTATTTTTGCGCTCAGTGGTTTTACTTGGGAAGGGTAGAAAAATTTTCTATTTGGACTATTTGCATAAATTTGTGCGTCTTCAAAGTCTGTTGAAGGTGCGTTTTGTGTTCCAAAAACAATAGATGAATTAAGAGTTGTTATTGATAATCGTGTTAGCCATGGATCTAGCGATGGTATTTCAGGATTGTAAGAAGCGGTAACATCCCAAGTAAAACCTGTAATACCATTTGAGTCATCTTCTTCCTCTTCCTCAGGTGGTGTAGTTAATGCGCCGCTTAGAAAAAAATCAATCCAGTCCATTGACTCTTGTCTGTCAGAAAAGTCTTCCTCAAACCAAGGGTCTGAATAGAGAGGTATATCCATTGAAATATTTATAGTGTCTAGAGAAATATCTGTGTTAAAACCTACAGCGTAACGGAAAGGTAGCTTTGTTCCAAAAAACCATCCGTAATCTGCATGTTTTTCATCTTTTTCGTACGAAATGCTTAAAGGAAAATCGTCTACCTTAAAGACAACATTACTAAATCCAAGTCGTGTATCAAAGCCAATGGTCGAAATTACATTATTGGGCTCAAAATATCCTTGAACCCCTACCATTCCTCCAAGAGTAGTATAGTAATCGCCTAGAATTTTAAGATAGTCCGTTGGCATTGTTGCACTTTCGTCTAAATTGCGTAAAACGAGTCCTTGCAATTCTTGTTCTTTTAGTTCACTTTGCTGCATGAAATTAAAGCCAATGTCGTCTGAGTCCTCACTGCTTTCTGTAGTCAATGGTTTTCGGCCTATTATGTAGGTAGTGGTTTGTACAAAGAATCCTTCGCGCGACCTAAATCCAAATGCTGGGTTAAATACTAGTTCATCTTTTGGATAATAAAAAAATGGAAAATACATTACTGGTACAGGCCCAATAAACAGTAATGCATTTGCAAATGCAAACTCGTTCCCAGGTAAAAGCCATATACGGCTAGCATTTATTTCCCAATGTGGATGTTCATCGTCGCAAAAAGTTAGGTTCCCATTCTTAAAGGTAACAGTATTAGAACTTCCCTTTGCAAATAATTCTGATGATACAATGAGTACAGAATCGCCAGATAAGTTAAGCGATTCTTGTTGTACTTGAACAACTCTCCCTTGATTAAAAAATCCTTCTAATTTTTTTGTATCAAATAAAAGGGAATCTGCAGTAAGCCGCTCTGTAACTTCACCATTCGTTTCTTGTTCCATTGTTACTGAGCCTTCTGCATACAAGGTATTGCGTTTTCTGTCAAAATCAATTGCAGACGCAAAAATTGTAGTCTTAGAAGAACCTTTTTCAACCGAAACTTGTACGTCTCCTTCAAATCGGATTGAGTCTGTATCGGTTTCTTCATCTTGAATATAAGTAGTTTTTAAAGCATGTAATATTGTAATTATTGACGGCTCGTCATCGTCACTGTTTTGTGAAAAGGCTGGAAGTGCTAATGCTAGTAAGAGTAGTATTACAATGACAAGAAAACGCCCGTTAAGTTTCATCTATAGCTTTCTATCCAACATCTCTTTAATAAAAACAGCTGTATGAGATTCTTTACAGTTTGCAACTTCCTCTGGTGTTCCTGTAGTTATAATGGTACCACCTCTAAAGCCACCTTCTGGGCCAAGATCTACAATATGGTCAGCTTGCATAATTACATCTAAATTATGTTCAATCATTACAACGGTGTTCCCTTGATCCACTAGACGCTTAATAACATCCATAAGTTGCAGTACGTCTGCAAAGTGAAGCCCTGTAGTAGGTTCATCCAAAATATAAAATGTTTTTCCAGTAGAAGGGCGTGCAAGCTCGTTTGCAAGTTTTACCCTTTGCGCTTCTCCACCTGAAAGGGTTAGGGCAGACTGTCCTAATTTTATATAGCCCAATCCAACGGATAAAAGGGTATTCATTTTTTTAGAAATATGAGGTATGTGAGCAAAAAACTCAGCTGCTTCCTCTATTGTCATATTCAAAACATCGGCAATATTTTTACCCTTGTAGTGAACATCTAATGTTTCTTGGTTAAAACGCTTTCCATGACAAACATCGCAGGTAATGTACACATCTGCTAAAAAGTTCATTTCAATGGTGATTGTTCCAGC